>JBKPMB010000323.1:0-13613 GCA_046731995.1 Thermoproteota archaeon
CTGCATTTGTATTCTCAATAACATTAATAATTTCAGGAATCATTTGTTCCACCTCATTTCTGGTAAGTTCATTAACTCTTAGCTTAAGTTTGAGTTTCTTTGCTATATTGCGTGCAAATGCAATATCTGTAGAACCTTCGATACCTGCAGTATAGCAAATAACTTCAGGTACCATTTTCTTTGCAAGCCATGCAACAATTACACTATCAATGCCACCGGAGAAAATTATTCCCACCCTCTTGAAGTCCTGCGTACGCTTTTTCATGGACATAAGTAATACCTTTTGGTACGCACTAACGGCTGAGGCCATTGTTTTATAAACTATTTTTTTAGTTGATGATTGTACCGGAGCACGTGCTACCTCCAATTCTTGCAAAAGGCCATTTGGTTTTATAAGTATTGCATGTCCAGGTAATACACATTTTGTAGGCTCTTTTATTCCTACTTTCCATAATGCCTTTCGCTCAGATGCAAAGGCTATAAAGCTATTATTTTCGCCATAATAAAGCTGCCTTACTCCAATTTTGTCTCTAACTAAAGCTATAGTTCCAGTTACTTCATCCTTGACGACAAACGCATACACACCATCAAGTTCAGCAACCGTCTTTCTAATTGCATGAACTAAATCATTATTGCTTTTGGTGAAATGATCTTCTAACAAGTGAACTATGACTTCACTGTCAGTTAGAGTATCAAACTTATGGTGCTTTAATTTTAATAATTTCCTTCGAATTTGCTTGTAGTTGTAAATCTCGCCATTATGCTCTACAGTTAATCTATTGTTACAGCTACGAAAAGGTTGCTGCCCGCAAGTACCACCTACTATTGCAAGCCTTAGATGACCCAAAGCACTGCTTCCACAAAGCTTTTGATATTCCACATTTTCTAGCGACTCTGACTGTACAACAAAGTTGTCAGTCGCTATTCCTGTCCCGTCAGGGCCCCGACTTGCAATGCAAGAAAGCATAGGCCCGATGAGCGGGGCAACATTTTCATTCTTTTTGCTTAAAATACCTGCTATTCCACACATTTTATTATAACCTAAATTCTATGAAGAGCTAGTTTCCATCATGAATGATAGGAGGACCTGCTCAATCACAGATATGCTATATAGTTCATAATACTTTAAAAGTGTTATGTAGGGAGCTTTTACAATAAATTGTAGATATATACGCTCTACATTGACATCATTATCGTAAATAACTCGTTAGCATGTTTTTACCTGCTAATGCAGTAGCCATGCAAGTCAGAGAATATATATAAATGATTAAATAATTGTGTATCTAACTTCTATTTTTTTATATCTCTACATCATCTGACATATGATATTAACAAAGAATTTGCTACAAAATACCAGTGAAGGTGAACTGTAATGTTGCCTAAGCAGAATGAATGAAACTTGGGGCTCTATTATGAAGTATATTTGCAAATCGATGGGTGTCTATATCTTTAAATGGCGCAATCCTTTGTAGTTCAGATGGTTGTTGTCCTTCCTTTAATATGTCCCTTCCACGCAGTTCCTCAAGTATTTTTTCTCTTAGCTTCGGAGGGCAAATCTTGCTATGATATATGCAACCAAGGGATCCATTGAACATTTCCTTCAAATGAATGTCACCCTTTTCTTCGTGGAAATGTGGATTACGTGTTTCGACCTGCATAACCTCTACTCCCTTATCCATTGCCTCCTGATTTTCAGTGGGCACAATTCCTCCAAATTCCTCTAATATATCTACAATTTCGTATGTCTCTACTGAAAAACCTGGTGAATAAGTCAAAAGCTCTGCTAGTTTGATCGACATGCAGTGTTCCCCTGAATTTCCTGTACGCATGACTTCAGTTTCAAAACCAGTGTAATAAGATATTAATGAATTAAGGTGTTGATTTGTTACTTCAGATACTCTTCCCCATTTTGAAAAGTATACCCCACTCTCTGATACTTTGGGTTTGTAAATCCATGATATGCGAACCATTGTATAAGGTGTATTAGACATTGCAATACCCGATGCAAATATTTTCACATATTCATTTACTGCGCCAGGTACGTAGTTATCTGCATCAATAAATCCCACATATTCCTTTCCTGCCATTTTGGCAAGTAGCATTCCAATCATCATTCCTTCTGCTTTGCCATTTCTGACTGTGCCATCCGAATCAAATACGCTGGTATAGCCAACCTCTTTTAGTGCATCAGATAGTCCAGGATCCTTTTGATGCAATATTAATGCATTTTTTCCTACAAATCTATTGAATTGTTCAAGTGCATCTTTTTCCAATTTGTATCTGTCAACAGGTTGTCTTGGACTATTAGACACAATAATTGTTAAGCAATCATGAGGTATTCCGCTCAACACGCCTTCAAGCAACTTCAGACGCTCTCCCTTAATAGGTATGACAATAGCTATTTTCCTTTCAATTTCGGAGATCTCTTCATTACCAACACTTCTGATGGTTTCAGATGTCATTCTACCATCATTAAAGCCTGAATCCAATTCATATACTCGCTGGACCCCGTGTAGACTTATGGCCCCAAACCTTTCAGTGTATCTTGGAAGGTCGAGTTTCATATGTGTTAAAGCGGCTAACTGTTTATAATGTTTTTACTTGTGATTTTGTAACATTAACCTTGAAAATTATCAAAATGATATAATATATATTGCAAAATTCGCGGAAGGCTAGGAATATCACTGCAATGGATATTGGCATTACAGAGGAAAACAAATACAGTGTATCAAAAAACCCTACTACTGTACAAGTATCAAAAAACAGCATATACATATTTACCACTATAAATGCAGAATATTACTAATTTTTTATATGGATATATTGTGGCTCCCTGTATACATACATAATACAAATCAAAAAGTTGAAAAAGAATACTTTTTTTATTCTTTATCTATAAACTCATCATAATGTGGCGGTTCTGGATTTAGGCCCTTTCGCTTTCTTATTTCAGCAACTAGATTTCTAAATATTGACTGTGGTACAGCCTGCCATGTCTTGAAATAGGTATTCCACATAGCCTTACCCGCTGTTCCTCCACGCATAATTTCTGAAAGATCAAATGTCTCTGAAGCAGGTAATTCACCTTGTATAATTGAAATCAAGCCTTTCTGTTCTACATTTAGTAATTTGCCCCTCTTGCCTGATAATATGCCAGCTACGGTACCAATTTGTTCCTGCGGACATTTAATTTCTATGCCTAATATAGGCTCAAGTAAAACTGCATCTGCGATCAGCATAGAACCTAACATAGATCTCCTAGTTGCAGGCATTAGCTGTGCTAGACCTCTGTGTGCAGGATCCTCGTGTGGAACAAAGTGATTTAATATAAATTTGACACCCCTTACAGATTCATGAGCAATCGGACCAGAATGTACTACATCGTCAAATCCTGATCTAATAGAGTCCATTGATTCTTGTATAAATTGAACTCCTTTTGTTTCATCAATCAGCACATTACCCCCAACATCTATTGCTGCAACACTTCTTGCTTCATCTGCATTCCAGCCTTTTTCTCTGAGAATCTTTGCCATTTCCTTCTTGTCCATGTCTTCTCTAATGTGACCAGTTTTTATAATCTCAATTATATCGTCTGTAAGAGGTTCTACTCGCATGAAAATTTTGTTGTGCTTATTAGGTGATTTACTCATAACTGGACCAGCCTTAGTACGAATAGTTTCTCTATAGTTAATTAGAGGCTGACTGGTAATAATGTTAAGACCAGCCTCTTGTAGTAGAGATGAAGCAATTTCGAGATGAAGTACACCCATTCCTGCCATGAGCGTCTCGCCTGTTTCCTCATTAATCTTAACGATCAGATTAGGATCTTCTACAGTGATTCTACGTAATGCTTCTACAAGTTTGGGTAGATCCTTAGGATGCTTAGGTTCTACTGCAATTGTGACTACAGGTTCTGAAACATATTTGATCGATTCAAAAGGTAGAATATTTTTTACAGTCGAAATTGTTTCGCCTGCAACAGCATAGTCTAGGCCAAGCAGTGCAGGAATATTGCCTGTAGGCAACATACTTACTACTTCCCTTGTATTACCCATGTAGATGTTCACCGACTGAACCTTTCCTGGCCTTTTTGCATCAATTAGGTAAACTTCATCACCATCTTTAATAGTTCCAGAAAAAAGTCTGCCAGTTGCAACTCTGCCTGCCTGAGGATCAACATTGATTGTAGTAACCATCATCACTCCAGGGCCATTTTCGTCGCATGCCAAAAGTGACCTTCCAATATCGGATTCCAAATCACCTGGCCAGATCTTGGGAATCCTGTATTTTTGGGCTACATGTGGTGGGGGATGATGCTGTACGACCATGCCTAGAACCGCTTCGTGCAACGGCGCTTTCTCTGCAAGCGATTCTATATGCCTAGGGTCGTCAGAGGTATAAGCATCGTAAACATCCTTGAAACTGACGCCTCGCTTCTGAGCGACTTTGAAATTAAAACCCCATCTATCTTTTGCAGAGCCGAAAGCAACACTATTTCCTTGTATGCTAACCTTCCATTTTTCTTTGAGTTCTGGTTCAGCATAAATGTCGATAAGTCTATTGAATTCAGCAATTATGTTTGAAAGCCACTTTTGCATAGATTGTGGATCTAATCTCAGCTCTTTTACTAACCTGTCAATTTTATTAATATATAGAACAGGTCTAACCCGCTCTTCTAGAGCCTGTCTTGTTACCGTCTCAGTCTGAGTCATGATTCCTTCAACAGAATCAGAAACAACTACTACACCATCAATTGCTCTAAGAGCGCGAGTAACTCTACCTGTAAAGTCAATGTGGCCAGGTGTATCAATCATATTAATTACATATTCCTTACCTTCATTTTCATAAAACAGCGTAACATTAGCCCCACGAATAGTCATTTGTCTGTTTTGTTCAAGCTTCATAGAGTCAAGTGCCAGAGCCTGACCCGCGACTGAAGGAGAAATTATTCCAGATGCGGCTAAAAGACTGTCACTCATAGTAGTCTTGCCGTGATCGACATGGGCAATAACGCCGAAATTACGTATTTGGTCCTTATTACCTATAATTCTTAAAATATCTTGAGTTGACTTGAATTTTGGCATGTACTCAACCGAAAAAAATTCGATGCAGGACTATTAAATGTTCCTTACATCATAACTAAGGTAAGAATTCCATTATTATGTGATTTGAGCTTCAGAGTATCTCAATTCAATTATATTCAAATTGCAGAATAGAAGTTTCGCCAAATTAAAAGTATTTAGATAGAACTGTAACTGCTATTATTATCAAGGTACCTGAAATCACTTTCTGTTTATTGTGACGCATTATTATTGACCCAACTGTTCTTAACAGTCGAAAAAGTTTTGATGGAAAAATAAAATATTATGAAATAAGAATGTGAATATTATCTTTATAATCAAAAATTACGAGGAAAAGGTATATGACATTCAGTGTAAAAAATAAAGTGTATTATTATTAAATCGTACTATACAAGAAGGCTACACTATATTTGAAATAACATGAATGCATCAGAGCAAAAGTTAAAGCTTATTTTCAATGAAGTACGGTACGCATGAAAATGGCATACCTCCTTAAATTGTATAGTAAATGGAACGTATGAGCTCAGATATAGAACAGCAAACAGAATGGAGAAGAGACAAAGTACAAGAGCCTCGGCAAAGAATACAGCTAACGAGACATTTGTCAAATATTGATGATGATAATAATAGCAGCATCATTGGTAATCATGATAATGATGAAGTTATTGTTAGCATTAAAGACAGAGGCACTGGTATTGATCCTGATATACAGGTAGATTATTCTCTAAATTAGCAACTAAATCAGATACAGGATCGGGCTTGGGGCTGTATATTTCAAAAGGTATTGTAGAAGCTCATGATGTCAGAATATGGGCTGAGAATAATAGTGATGGTAAAGGTGCTACATTTTGCATTCAGTTTGCCAATTAACAAAGAAAACAATGTCATACTCTACAGCAAAGTAAATCAGCTCGTGACAATATAATGAGTCATAATAGAATACACATATAATATAGCTTAACCTCTAGGTTTTTAGCCAAATATTCGTCTCTCCTTGTTGTTTCTTCTACGTCAGTAGTGCTTGGTTCTTGATTTTGTAGATAGTAAGGAATAGGAGAAGATTGAAAGTGATAATGTGGATAATGATCACGATGAGAGATTTTCTATACAAAAAATTCAGTACAAACCTGTATTTCCTGTTGATGTTGCTCGCTCCATAAATAACAAATTTTATATCTTTTGATTGCAACATCGATATGCATGACTAAACTAGGCTGTCGTAATCTTCCTATTCTACCTATTTTATTTGTTGTAGTTATGTTTAGGCATCAATATTCATATATCTCTTCTTCTTCTTTTCCAACTCTATCCGTTGTAGTTAAATTATTCTGCGTAAGCGTTGTTAGACAGTAGGAGTAGTGATTTGTGATATAATAAGACTTACCAGAAAGAGCCTTTTCCTTGGGTTAGTTTTAGCCATTGTTATTTCAGATTCGTTCATTTATTTTGCTCAGATACAAACAAAGGCTTTCTATTCAAGTTGGATAATAAGCATTAATGCATCTACTGCCGCAGCACTAGCTATATTTGTAGTATATAGGCATATGCAGCAACGCAGACATCATCTACAAGATCATCATCATAGCAAAAGTCATGTGGCTCTTGCAATAGGATTGTCATTATGGCTTTGTGCTGATCTTATTTGGGCAACGTACGAAATTGTACTAGAAATAGTCCCGCCTGTTCCGTCGGCGGCAGATTTTGTTTGGTTGTCTGCTTATGGATTCCTTGCTTACTATTTATATTCAACATATATTGAATTCCATAACAGGTTCAACTTTAACAAGAGAATTCTAGCCGCAAGTATAATTGGTTGTGGAATATTTCTTACATATCTAATTGCTCTCACCACAAGTCTATCTGTTTTATCTTCTCCAAGAGGCATTGCTATGTTTGCAGTCATAATTGCCTACCCAATCATGGATGCAGTTTTAATGGTTCCGGCTATAGTAATTTTGTTAAACTTTAGAAAGGAGCCATTGTGGTTCACACCTTGGATATGTGAATCCTTAGGATTATTTTTAATTGCTATATCAGATAGTTGGTTTGCAGTAGTTGTTCTCACGTCAATACTAGCGCAGTTTTGGTTGTCTGCTCTATTTTTTGCAGCTCATTATTTGGTCATAGCTGCAGGATTATTATGGTATGTGAAATTTCTGCTAACACATAGTCAGCCAAGTGATGAGCGCCGTACATCAGAGCAAATAGAGACATCAATTATTGCCCCAAGAGGTGGCTTCACTGACCAGCATAAATCAGAAGAAAAAAACCATAAAAGAATTAGTTACACAGGACTTACCGTCATAGCCGCTATAGTAGTTATTGCTGTAGCAATTGGAGTTTATTTCTCTTTGTATTCACTGCCATCATTCTCCTCATTTTTCCCATTTTCTAATCCCGGTTCTGAGGTAATATTACCAGCTCCAGCCACTGCTTTAAAGCAGCAAATAGTAACAATAGGTGCTCTGCTTCCCGTAACAGGTGTATCATCGTCTTTAGGTGAATCAGAAGGAGCAGCGTTAAAGATTGCAACTAGAGATATCAATGAATATCTTTTCAAGACCCATTCAAGCATTGGTATTAAGCTGGTTATAGAAGACACACAATCAAATTCTTCAGTTAGCTTAGAAAAGCTTAAGCAATTAGCAGCAAAAGGTATCAAGATAGTTATAGGCCCTGCTACAAGCGCAGCAGTCCAAGGAGTAAAAGACTATGCTGATAAAAATGGAATAGTATTAATTAGTCCATCGAGTACTGCTCCATCTTTAGCGATAGCCGGCGATAACCTTTTCAGATTTGTCCCAGACGACAGGCACCAAGGTGAAGCGATAGCCAAAAGGATGTGGGATGATGGAATAAGGGTAGTAGTACCTTTTTGGAGAACTGATGTTTATGGAAACGACTTGGTTACAGCAACAAAACAGAGCATACAAGAACTTGGTGGTAGGGTTGCTGATGGAGTTGGATATGTACCTAATACAGGTGATTTTGCAGCTAGCCTTAATAGAATAAACTTTATCGTCTGGGACCAAGATTTGAAAGCTTTGGACTCAAAGATAAACCAAGCAATATCTCAGTATGGTATAGATAAAGTTGGAGTATACTTTGTAGGATTTGATGAAATCGCACCCGTTTTTATTCAAGCACAAAACCATCCTATTCTTTCAAAAGTAAAATGGTATGGTAGTGATGGTTCCACACTAAATAACAAGCTTATAAGAAATACCGAAGCTGCAGCATTTGCAGTAAAAACAGGTTTTCCAAGTCCCATTTACGCTGTTGAAGATGATAATGGTGAAAGGCTAAAACATGTAGAAGCTCAAGTCCATGAACAGATAGAAAGGACACCAAGATCTTATGCTAGTGTTGCCTATGATGCGTTATGGGTAGCAGCGCTAGCTGAAAATAATACTAAAGCTACGCATGATATTAATTACTTGAAAAATACGATAGTGAAGATAGCTGATTCATATAAAGGCATCACAGGCAACACAACTCTGAATGAGTTTGGAGATAGGAAGTATGGAGATTATGATTTTTGGGCTGTAGGAAATGACGAGAGTACTCATGATTCCTTTATTTGGAAGCGTGTTGGCAAATACGTACCTAATATAAGAACTGAATAAGGGCTTATCATCAGATCATCATAGCAATATGAGGTAATAATATATCTTATTTACATAGTAGCACAGGCTTGAGTTGAAATAGCTAAAATGTAGACGTAGGCTTGATTATAACGAAATAACAATAACAATAACAACAAAGTTTTTGAGTTTTATAGAACTTTAAGACCACTTTAACACCAATCCATTTATTTGCCTGATAAAAATGAATTGATAAACCTCTCTGAGATATACAATAGCTGCGCAATCAGACCAAAGAATCTATTAAGGAATATGTGACATAACATTTGTCTGGGCAATACCAGATGTGTCTTGCTGTTGTCATTATTGATACGTCTGGTGATTGTTCTATTATTCTTATTATAGTAGCCGCCTGTAAATATTTTCCCAAAATTGCAGATAGTAGTAGTTGCCGAGGCTTCTAATTGAGCTCTGCCAGATTCCTCTTCTTCTAGCCCAACTACAACAATATCCACCCTCGACATATGTAAATTGTGTCCTACTCTTACAATAGATACATTCATTTTTTGTAAGTTGGTATAAGAGTATCTCTTAGGAAATCATGCAGAATGAGGTCACTCAGTATGTATCATCACATATCGTGTATATGGCATACTTTCAATACCTCTTGCGAACTTTAGCTTCAATAGTGCTGCTTTTTGAACTGAATTATTATTATTGATGATCATATCTCTTCGAGAATCTATAAAGCCTTGAATATTTTAGCTAGTGGTATATTCATAGGTAACGTAAGCTTAATAGCCTTGACTCACTAGACAGACATTCGTTTCAATAGTAATTGCAGCTGTTTTGATAGTTAGTTGAGTACAAGCATACCTAAAGATAGGATAAGTAATACTTTGCATAAATAGATATTATTATAGTTATAATCTTTTGTTAATTTGTTTCAACGCACTAAAATAAAATAGAATTCTAGTTCTAATGAATTAAGAATATGGCTGCTCGTAGTATGTGGAAAGGGAGCATATCTTTTGGACTTGTCAATATTCCTGTAAAGCTCTATACAACTTCTGATAATAACAACGATTTTTCATTTAATCAATTGGACGACAAAGGCCATAGGATTAAATACAAAAAGTGGTGTCCTATAGAAGATAGAGAAGTTTCATATTCAGAACTTAAGAAAGGCTATCAGATATCAAAAGACAACTATGCCGTAATTGAAAAAGAGGACTTGGATAAGATAAAATTGAAAACAACTCAAAGTATCGATGTTAAAGAGTTTATTGATTCAAAGGATTTTGATCCTTTGCTAATAGAGAAAAGCTACTATGTAGCACCAGAGAAGAATAAAAAAACTGGAGCCATTGACAAGGCATATACATTATTTGCCAGGGTGATAAATGAAACAAACAAAATAGCAATTGGTAAAGTTGTGTTAAAGGACAGAGAACATCTTGTTGCATTACGTGCATATCAAAGAGGGATAGTCATGCATCAACTACGATATATAGACGAGATAAAGCCGGTAGATGAAGTTGAAGGCATGGATGGCTCTACTTCTTCTCAACAACCTTCAATTGACAATAAAGAGTTATCACTTGGGAAGACATTAGTAGAAAATCTATCAAGCAAAGAATTTGATATCAGCCAATATTCTGATGAGTATACAAAGCAGTTAGAACGATTAATAAATGCAAAGACAGCTGGAAAGCAAACCTTAAACTTAACAGAAGCTGACAATGGAAAAGAAGATGATGTTAGCAAAAATCTACTCGAAGCCCTAAAGGCAAGTGTTAAGCAAAAGAGCAAATCAAAACGTTAGTAACCTCCATATAAAACTCCATGTAAGGAAATTCTATATTTGCAGGCTTCAAATTTAAATTTGAGGTAACGAAGATTTACTGCTTAAAGCGATTAAACTATCAATCAATAAGTGTTCACTTATAAAGGTAGTAATCTGCTTATTTTATAATCCATCGATGATAAACAAGTATAACAAGATAGATTCGTCTCCTGTTGCATTGCAACATAAGACATTTTAGAAATTAAGTTATACTACTACACCTTAATTAAAAATTGCAGCTTTGTGTATCATTGACAATTGGCCACTTAAAACTACGACTGAAATAGATTTGAAAATAAAGACCTACCGCTAATGGTTATAAAGATGGACAAAAATTAAATCATACTACAATATACATAAAGATCAATGACTAGATTAGTAACTTGGATGTAACAATGCTAGGTATGACTATCAGTATAATCATAGACATTATTATATATCATACTGATTGCTCCAATTTTGGTGATCAAATATAATGAAGTACCATAAAAATGCAGCAGATATTAAACAGTTGCTTATGAATCTTCATGAATCCTATCTTAAAGATAATAAATACGATGAGGGTAATCTGATCTATTATAGAATTAATTACAAACTTATGGATGCATTTGAAATCACGAAGGAGGAAGCAGAGGAGCTTCATGTTGACTATCATGAAAGCAATCCCCGCAGAATATCTGAAGGTTACTGCCATAATTGTAAAGATATTGTTGAAATTATACCGATAATCTATGGAGTTGCCGAAAAAGACAAAGAAGCCTTAACTGCAGCAGAAAATGAAGGAAGATTGATAATAGGAAGTTTAAATGAAATTAGGGAGGGAGTTGAAGTATCTATGTTTGGATGCAAAATATGCAAAAGTAGTCTTCCAGCGTATGGAAAATTGCTATAGATTTTTGAACACATACTAGTCAATCTGATAGACACACTTTGATTTTAATTCATGTTGAATTAATGCCCTAGCTATATCTTTGCTAACATAAAACCTGATTCTCTTGTATATCCAATTGCTACGTCCAGCAATTTACTTCTACTATTATTACAATATGTTTCAGCTAGCTTTGCATTTTCATAATTCACTGAACAATAACTTTCACATATCATATCTTCGCACACATGATTAATTATGGTTGAAATAGAACAATGTTGCAATGGTATGAGAGGTTTGAAAGGTGAGGGTGCTATACAGCCGTTCACAACATTAGGTCATGAAACAGCTCAAATGGACATTAGGGGAAATTATGGTTTGGTCCGTAATCATAATGAAATAAAGTACTGTTCATTCTGTGCTAAGCAAATTCGTATAAGCAAAGTGTAATTAATGTTGTAGCCTTTATATAGAGTTCATTATCTGCCAAGTAGATCTTTTCAAAGTTAGTTATCTCTTGACAACTAGAGCAATAGAATGATGTTTGATGGTAGTGGTGTTGTGGACAGATTTGAATGATAAACCTCTCTATGACTATGAAAAAATAATCTTTGCTTCTTTTGTTACTCAATTAGAACACTTATTCGTCTAACAAGAAACATCTATGGATTAAAGAGAAAATAGACTCTCAAGCAAATGACAATCTCTGATTCTATTGGTCTTGATGTAAATCGTATTCTGATGCAAGCTTTCTGTCTAAAGCCTCTTTGTGTTTTACATAATCGTTGTATCTCTTACTCCATGAACTGATAGAGCGATATTGTTTTATTCCTGCTACTATCCATATCACAGAAATAATAAGTGTTGCATCCAATAATATGCCAAAAACGAGACCAAATTCATTTTCTATTTTCAAGGATCGCAAAGAATGATGGATGTCTTAATATTGAAAATGCCATTGCAAGACACGCCAAGATTATGGCAGAAATAGAAATAATGTCGAGTTCTTCTCATATGAAGTATCTGTTTCTATGAAGCTGTCAATTAAACTTGAGATATTATCACTTGTTGTTAGTGATTGTGTTAGACGATTGTTAGTGTTATTGCTATCACTGTTTTGATGTTTATCATTATTTCTTGCCATTTAAGTTCACTATTGACATTTTATTCTCCTGCTTTATTTAGATAATCAGCGTCATTATATTTGCCGCCTATACTATTCAGATGGTATTTGATAACTTCTGAGGAAATCATATAAAAAATATGGGCCATGGTGTTGAATGTACCAAGTGATTTTGTCTTCAAAGTGTGTACTTCTAGTCAAGGGCCCTGCCATAGTATGCTTAGAAGGAAAGGGATGGGTACTAGGAAAAGATGTTTCAAACAGTAGAGTGTTAGTCAATGTTGGCAAAATTTTGCCCTTCGAGAAAGGTTCTAATTGTAAAATTCATCGTATAGGTGGAGAAAGTTGGCTAACTTCATGTTCCTTTGCTGGCACATCTATATGGAAAGACATCATTCAAAGAATCCTTTTTGATGTAAGGATTTTAAGAACAGTCTTAATAATAGGGAACAGCGATACGGGGAAATCCACCTTTGCAGTCTATCTTATAAACGAGGCCTTGAAAAAAGGTTTTAGACCTTGTATAATTGATGCAGATATAGGTCAAGGAGACTTGGCACCACCAAATACTATAGGAGGGGATATCATAACTGCTCAGATAACTGACTTGCGGGATGTTAATCCACAATTCATTGAGTTTGTGGGAAGTACTAATCCAATCGGTTTTGAAGAAATTATCATCAAAGCAGTAAAAAAAATTTCAAGGGAGATCGGGATTTTATCTAACATCGTTATTATTAACACAGACGGTTATGTGCTACGCAACGGTATTGATTATAAAATTAGCATGGTTGAGGAAATAAAACCAGATGTAGTAGTATGCCTAGGACAATATTCTGTATTTCAAATGTTTCAAAGAAATTTTTCGTCACCTATTGTGTTGTACGGAAAATCTCCTATCACTGCCATAAAGTCTAAAATTGATCGCAAACAAAGGCGATCAAGTCAGTTTTTACGATACCTATCGGGAAGCGATAGAAACCATGCTACTGTTTCTATTAAGATGAAGGAGACTGCATTTGTATACAAAGGAAAAACGTATCAAAGATCGCGACTTGGAAGATATGGTACTTTATATCTCATGAATAGTAACAATATTGTTCACATCCCG
>JBKPMB010000324.1:0-5989 GCA_046731995.1 Thermoproteota archaeon
TTGGATTACTGTTCTCTAGGATCAATCTTTGTGCTAATTGAGGAATGAACTTTGCAGGATATTTATGATAGTCATGAGTAAGGTAAGACGTTTGAGCCCTTCCTAGTTCCCTAAACGACCATGATTCATCTGTTTGTCCAAATTCCATACCTTGAAATATGCTGTCTTTATACATGCCTCATATTATTAATGCATTCAAACATTAGACTACACATAAGATTTGATACGAACGAAAAAGCAGTAATGACACTTTATATAGTATCATACTAGTCGATAGGGGAGTTATTTCCGATTTGTCCGCTTACTTGTATGTATTATTATATGCGTAAAACTAAGATAGGATACTTTAGGATCGGTTATATCGTACCAAAAGGATATACAGCAGTAACATCAATCATTGTAAATCTGAACCTCATTCTCCTTGCATTTCTCACATAATATCGTCGCCATACTAATAAATACACTTAAGTATACCAAATAAACTAAGGATAAAAGAACGGTACTAAAATCTGCGTTACTTGAAATATAATGCCTATATGCTATCACTCCTGTTTGTTTGTAATCTCAAACGAATCAATTATTGTTTGGGCAGTTTGTAAATAATTAGGAAATAATTCTGGTTGTGCAATGTAGGATACAAAATATGCTTTGCCTTCTACCAAGGTAACTAGACTCATTGACTTGTATTGCGCGTCGCCATTATCATCTAGTCCAGTGTCATTATTTCTAATTTGCACAATTTTGACTGCCGGGTGCCCAGAGAGAAAATAATTATTAGCATCAAGCTCAATGAATCGTGATCTCCTATCATTCTGTGACGACAGGATGCTTGTGGCCAATTCCGCAGGAGACATTTTTGATTCAGCTGGGCTGATATTGATAGCAGAGACTAGAATTTTTCCAGCCTTGTCGGGGGATTCAATCACCACTCCACTATGGGTTATATTTCCTTCATTAATTGACCAGCCTGAAGGATACCAAACCTTAAAATCATTATCAGGATTAGTGTAGAGAAGAAAATTTTGTGAATAAGATATCTCAGTCAGCGAGGCTCCCAGCGCGGGTCGGCCTTGTACTTTATTATGTTGGTTTGTGTTGTCATCCCTCATCTCAGGCATTGAAAGGTAAACGTGTTTACCTCTATCTGCCGACTCATCATAGGTTGAAGTAGTACAGTATAGTTTAACAGCTTGAATGCACGTTTCAAATTTTTGTCCAAATCCTATAGATTGCTTCTTAAATATAAAAGGCACCGTATCAGGACTAGTTATGGCCCTACAGCCAAGGTTTTCTACGTCTGTGTATACACATACGGAGGCTTTTCCGGAGCCTCCAGTAACATGAACAAACACCTGCAAACCTGAAGATGATGCTTTTGCTTCTTCAGTTAAGAGGATATGACTTAATGATATTATTAGTATAGTACTTAAAAAAATGAGTAGTCTTGCCTTTTTGATTATACAGCGTATTGTTGGAGTATACTTGCAGTAAAAGTATTGCTTTTGCATTACACTATGTTCTTATCGATCATTCTGTATGCGACTTATTTATCAATTTCATTGAAGACCTAATTTTCCGAAAGCCCTTATATTCTATTGTCAAATTGAATACCGTAGCGTGGTTAGTGCGGAGGAGATTAAGAGGAATATAGAGCAAAACTGGCTTGACTTTCTTTATGCAAACTCTGCTAAATTATCCTTAAACACGCTTCTTGGTGCAACGCCACCTTCAGTTTTTGTAGGAAGATTCGGTTATCCTAAAGTAAAGGTAGGACCGATGCTATCGCCACTACATGGTAATACTAAGATACTTGATATGCCGGAAATGTGGATTGGAAAGACTTTAGGAGACATAATCAACTATCGTTTGTCTCTGATTAGGGGAGTAGTAGCTGGGGTAGATGTTCGTCATACGTCAGGGCGATACATTGAATCTTTACAGGAGCTATCTATGTCTAATAAATCAGCAAATGCTGAAGCCGTGTTTGAGAAACAACCTGTTGCAGATTTGGAGCAAGGAAAAGATCGTGTGAGTGACTTAGATAACGCTCCATTTGGCCTAGTAGCACCTCTGAAGAGTTTCAGAACTGCCTCTTCTCTCTCAGCAGACCATAGTATAGAGAGTGCTTATTATGATAAAGATCTGCCTGCAAATCAAGCCATAATTGGTCTTTATCAACGGGGAATTGAAGTGAGCAGAATTCAAAGGGTTCTGAGCATGGGAATGTTAGGCTTACAAAAAAATAGAAGGCTAGTACCTACGAGGTGGAGTGTATCTGCTACAGACGATGTTGTTTCTTCTGATCTAGTAAGCCGCATAGAGTTATATCCGATGATAAATCTATTTGAAGCCTACAAGTACTCTCATATAGGCAATTATTATTCTATCATATTGATCCCAGAGGATGTATGGAACTTCGAAATGCATGAGGCTTGGTTTGATAGCAATGGCAATTTGGGAATGGCATTTGATTTTGAGGATGCTAAAGGCTTAAATCATTATCCTTCTATAGCAGGAGCTTACTTTGCTGCCAAATTGGGCGTTGCGGAACATCTCTTTAATAGACAAAGAAAAGCAGCAGCATTAGTTCTAAGAGAAATTCGTCCGGAATATGTAATGCCCGTAGGCGTATGGCAGATACGAGAAGGCGTTAGACAAGCACTCAAGGGTCGACCAAACCACTTCGATAGTTTTAAGGAGGCATTGGATTTTGTATGCATAGATTCATCAATCTCTAGTAACGAATGGATAACTAACAGTATGATCTATACGAATATCAGACAACAAAGGAAGATTACAGACTTTATCAAGGGAAATATGTTATAATTCTTTCCTTGGCTCTTCTAGGAAATTGTCTTGCATTTGATCTAAAACAATGTGCAGTGGCTACAGCATAGATATAGCGTCTTATGAGTCAGATTTATGAAAATATATGCTATAGTTTAATTTGTTGAAGGTAAAAAATAAAGTAATGTACGTGCTGCTTGGGCAATAAAAGAAAAGCTACCCTGGCTCATTTTACAGAGATGCGCCTTTGTGCTTTGCGGTTCCTCTTACTTTTCTACCTCTTTTTAAAGCCATTGCTAAATAATCTTAGTTTTATCAATACTACTACTATTATTATTATTATTATTATTATCCTCATCTCTGCAATTTTAATTTCACTTCTTTCTTTGAGTGCCTTGTTATCTTTTCTTTTAATTTCTGATGCACAAATCACTACTCTATACTATTCTGCTAGCTATATTTTTTGCAAATCAAACCTTCGAGCATGGATTAAATATGTGATTTACCTAAACAAGATGAGAGAAGTTATTCTCAATAATGCAACCATCGCCACCATCTGTAACATGTCCGATATGTAAAAGTGATCTTGTGCTAATAACAGATCCAGAGTCAAGAGAACACATCTGCAAGAAATGTGGTATGATATTGTCAGATAAGATTCAGGGTATGATCAGCGGACCTGAATGGTATGATACATTAGATGCAATAGTGCAAATAAAGGATAGACACCACAGAACAGGAAGTCCTACTTCTTTAGCTCGTTATGATATGGGACTTTCTACCGTCATTGGAAAAACTAACAGGGATGCAAGTGGAAAAATAATAAATGCTACAATGCATACCACAATGCAGAGATTAAGGACATGGGACTCAAGAGCACGCATTCGGACTTCTTTCTCTGACATAACTTCAATCCAAGCTTTCAATGAACTTGATATACTAAAAGATAAACTTGCATTACCAGATGCACTAGTAGAAAAAGCTGCATATATGTACAGAAAGGCTAAGAGTAATGGATTAACGCGCGGCAGGACAATATCCGGACTTGTTGCTGCATGTGTATATGCTGCTTGTAGGGAGATGACTACTCCAAGATCATTAAAAGATATTGCGGCAGCAGCAAACATCAGCCACAAACATCTAGCGAAAATATATCGATTGTTGCTTGTAGAGCTCGACATTAAGGTTCCGTTAACCGATCAAACAAAGTGTATTGCCAAAGTTGCAAACAAAGCTAACCTAAGTGAAAAAACAAAGCGTCAAGCGATAACGATAATGAACGAAGTTGCAAAAAAGCAAATATCTGCAGGTAAAAATCCAATGGCGTTAGCAGCTACCATTCTTTACTTGTCATGTCTTAAGACTGGTGAAAACAAGTCACAAGTCGATATTGCACAAGCAGCAGGAGTAACAGAAGTAACTATCAGAAATAGATACAAAGAACTCAAAAGCAAAATAGAATTATCAAATTAGAAGAAATGATTCATTGGCTTTACATTTTGAACGGAGCAGTAGTATAAACAGAATTGATAAATAAATTCCATTTAAGCTTTTTTGGGTATTTTTGACTATATTATTGGCATTTTCATTACACCCATAGTCAACTATTTGCTACCTTAGCATGATTTTCATGGAGCCAGCGCAAGAGAAATTAATTTACTCCAAGATCTTTGTTCAAACATAATTGGATTGTATCCCTTCATGTTGATCTTTTTAGAAGCTCGTCTTGTCAGATAGAAAGTGAATGCTGCTATTGTACGCCAAAACCTGTTACGTGGATCCGAACTAAAAGAATTCAAAGCTCGTTTTGCGACATAGTGAATTAGCGGATGGTAGTTTTCCAATATATATGCAGTTAGTGATTTATTTGAGCTAGAGAGGACATAATGAGCCAACTCATACAATTCATTTTCTGTCGCATAATTAGTTTTTGTAATTTTGAATTTGCCCTTGTGCAAACAAGTCAGAATTGAATCCATATTGTTTTCCGATTCAACTGTATTTATACACCTACCTATCGTAGAAGCGACATGTGAATCGCTTCCAGCAATTGCATGCATCATATTGTCCTCTGAAAATTTAATTGAAGTTGTATTCGAAAAAACATCTATATTATTGCTATTAAACGACTCGATCAAATCACACATAACTGCTTTTTCGCGAATTCCGTTTGAGACAGCAAAAGGATGAGCAGCACAAGAAATTCCATTTTGTCTACTTATTTCATCTAGTGTTTCTTCCAAAGTCAGGCTAGGGCTTATCCCTTCCGTTATACCATATGCAAGTACATGTCCTTTATTATCTATTGTTACTTCTTCTGCTGGATATATTTTGATAGATTGATATTTGCTATGGTTTTGTTGATATTCAAGTATCTGGCGGTAACCATCAAGTGTATTGTGATTAGTTACGAAAAGAACATCAATTTTCTTGTTCAGAGCATTATCTAACTGTTCTTCTATGGTTACTCCACAATCAAAGGGAATTCGTGAAGACTTGTTTTGGTAATTCGAATAAATGTTATGGCAATGAAGTTCTGCATTAAGAATTTGTGTCGTAAAAAGTCAATTAACCTGTATGATATACGCTAATTATAGGTTTCGGAATAATTATCCTCGATCAGAGCATAATGTTATGGTAAGTTAGTTCAGTCAACAATGTTATCTTTTTGTAATCTCAAACGAATCGATCATTTTTTGTACAATTGGCAAGTATGATGCGTATAGTGGCTTGAGCTCCGTATAGGAAATAGAATATACCTTGTTTCCCTCTACACTCCATGTGTTCATGGACCGAAAGTGAGCCTGTACCGCTGGGTCCTGACTTAGGAAGCTATATACTATTTTATATGCGGGAGTTCCTGTAATGTTGGCGTTAGGATTAGACTCAATAATTTGAAAGTCTGACAAAGAGCGCTTTGCATTGTCGAGAATCCCAGTCACGAACTTACCAGTAGCATTATCGGCAGATATGCTATGATTCAGACCTTCGACGGATACGGTAACTGTTGCTGGAAATGTGTTGGCGTTAGTGTCTTTAATCGGTGAAACGAAATTAACCCAAAACCTATTTCCACTAAGATGCTCTGTCTTTTGCCAGTCCGCAGGATAACGGATTTTTATTCCGTAGGTGGGATTTTCGTACGGAACAAAGCTAATATTATTGCCATTTTTTTGTTGTACCGCACCTTGGGCAAATACTA
>JBKPMB010000325.1:0-4937 GCA_046731995.1 Thermoproteota archaeon
TTGCATAGTATACCCTGTATGGTCATCACTATCACCATGATGCAAACTACCACCATAATCACTAGATTCTGATCTACATGGAGATGCAATTAAACCATGTATTTCAAGTGACTGTGGCACCGTATCTCCTCTTAATAGCCGTAGGTTTGGATCCAGATCATAATTTGCTATATATATTGAGCTTTTTGCTTCATTCAACTTTTGATATTTTCTGTGCCTCTCCATCAACCATTAATGTAACACAATTGTCAAATGTGGTTTCACCAAACCTGGTACGAGGCTTCAAACAGTTATTTTTAGAAGTGCCAGAATTCATGTGCCGCTATGGACAGATGTGTTTGTACCATATAACCGCTAGTTTTGTATCCATTACTTTCCAAAAGGTTATTCACGCTGCAAGGTCAGCTCAGACAATTCACGTTTCAATTGACCTTTCTTACTATGGTCTTTTACAAGATTGATCACATCAAGCGCTGCAGAAGAAGGAGTTAAACCATATGTCTCTGCTGTTTCATTTACATCCATGTGTCCATGCTCAGATTTATTTGTTCTGCCAAATTCCAATCGTAGTTCTCTGTGGGTGTTCTAATACAGCATAATATCCTTCTGATATTTCCTGTCTATTTTTTATGACTCTTGCACCTAGTTGTTTTGCTTTATTTATGTAATCTTCTACTGACTCTACATTGACAAATTGAGTTGATACTTGTTGTGGGTTTTCTTTTTGCATTAATGCTTCACTGATTCCAGCATTTTTTATCATATAGTAGCCTTGTTTTTCTCCTTTCTCAAAATTCCAACCAAACAATGAAGAATAAAAGTTTCTCAAGATATCCACATTTTCTGCAGGTATTTCAAAATGACCTACTTCATGTCTGTTTGTTGTTGACATAAAACATTTCTCGCCTTGTGTCTTCCTTTTTTTATCTTGCACCAGATTCTAGCTTTTGCTTTACTGTCTGAGTTGCTTGTTCAAGTGGTTCTCTTATCTTGTTATCTGCTTGGCTGCCTGATAGTGTATTTGCAATTTTACCAGTTGTTGGTAGCTCAAAATCAATTGAATGTTTTACACGTGTAGCATTTGTTCCACTTTGTTGAAATTCTTGTATGCTATCCCATCTTTTAAATGGACCTTGTGTTTGTTTTGTAACTAACTTTCTGTTGTCTTCTTTATCTACTACTTGTAATCGCATTTCTTCTTCTTTTCCCATGTATTGACCTTTTACTTTCATTTCAGAGCCTTCTTCACTCTTTTGGCCAGATACATTTTCAGACTCTTTAACTATATCCCGTGGCCATGCTTCTTGTATATTGTTTGGATTTGTATAATATTCAAAGACTTTTTCTACAGGTGCCTTAATTTCTGTTTCATATTGGACTTTTTCAATTGACCAAACAAATAATGATGGAACTAATTCCATTTACCTTTTAATTGTTGACAGTTCTGGTACTAGCATAAGTAATAAAGTGGCATTGAAATTTCTGACGCTATGTTATTATCATATACAAGGGCTGGTAGGCCTTGCGCCTTGTTCTTCAGAGCTGAGATGTAATTGTCAATTATAAAATCCTCTGCGTATTCACATAAGCTTCCTGTTAAAGTTATCCCGCCAAACAAACCAATACACGTCTTACCAAGTGAAAGTATGCTAATATTTGCATATAGTGCCTAACTTCATGATTTAATAAAAATTTTATGCTTATTCTAAAGTTATATAACATTCTGTCTTTGCCGCATCAACTTATTAAAATGATGATAACAAGGTACGACGGTACTAAAAACACAAATCTAGCAAATTTAGGCAGTATCTAAGCGCATTAGCATCATAGTAAAAGCAATAAGGCGTCACATTCAAGCACGTTATAATATAGCTGAATGACTTTATTGATAAGGATATGAATCAACATTTGAGAGATATCGACGTACCTATGCGATTAGCATGTCTATCTACCTCAAATTTCCCTGTAGTAGTCTCCTTATGGTATGTATATAATGATGAAAAGTTTTATTGTGCGACACAAAGTACAGCCAAAATAACAAAATATATAACACATTCCCAAAAATGTGGCTTCGAGATTGCTGGGGATCGTTTTCCGTATTATGGTATTAGAGGTTACGGTAACGCATCCATATTAAAAGATAACGGTGAGGATATTCTTCGTATGGTATTGCAGAAATACTTGAAAGGAAAAGAAACATCTAAGTTGTACAAATTATTGTTATCTGAAAAACATCTACAAAATGAAGTTGCAATCGAAATAGCACCGATCAAATTGTTTGAATGGAATTATAGGGAAAGAATGAGTGATTTAACATAATCCTGACCGCTTATAAATTTGTTTATGAACATTCATTAGAACTTTTGTATTTGTCTTTGTTACAAATTTTCCACTTTTATACAGTCTTGTCTTATATCTTTCACCATATTATCCCATGCTCTTCTTTTCGTCTTACTGGATCATTACAATAGGCAGTCTTGAAGCTAGGACATACTTTTGGTTTATCATTTTCGCGTGGTACCATTATGATCACATATTTCGCAGATAACTCCTTACGTAAGAATTCACCCATGGTGTTTTTAATGTAGTTGTAATCTATTGTGTCCGCCAATGTGTAATTACTATAGTGCCTAACTGCAGAACATAATGATTAACTGTTTAATATTATGCTGCATGAAATCGAGCATTTACAAACTTCAAGGTACATTACAAATGCACAAATGATTAGAACCTGTAAGAATGATATCCAGTTAAATATACCAAATAATATTATGAAGATAATAGTCGGTTCTGTTGCTATTCATGGCTCCTTTACATTTTCGTCTTTGATCATATGTACGTTTCTTCTAATTTCTTCTTTATTACTTGCATCATATCCCCTCTATTGTTACTGCACAAACTGGTAGCGATGGTGTTGCTACTGCCAACCAGTATCAAGGAGCTCAAGAAATGGTTCTTCAAAAGATTTCAGATAAAGGAAACTACAGAATACAGATATTATGGAATCAATTGACTAGCCAAGGCGGTAATGCTATACCTTCTGGCAATAATATACCTTCGCCCACCTTACCAAAACAGGGATTTGAGACAGAAATACTCTTTCTAAACGCAAGTGCTCCGCTACCAACTACAAAAACAGTTCCACAAAAACAAAGTGGTATAAGGAGTGAAACTTCACTAGGTGAGACTGCTAATCGGATTCCTGCCCCGTCTATTATACAACCAGCAGTACCCATTGATAGCTATGAGATAACAATATATTCAGATCATGGAAAAGAATTATGGCAAAAGCTAAATCAACCAGTACCTGCAGGTAGAGGAGTTCAAAGGGTCGTATTCACAGACAGCAATTATACTGGCGGCATAACTATTCAAATTACTAATATAAAGTCAGGCGATATACCACAAGATGCTGTAACTTTTATAGCAAGAGTTGCTTGAGCATAAGTTGCTATCTTGTCACCCCGCTAGAGGAAGAAAAGTTTAATCTTTTAAATAGGCAGCGGGAATAGAAAAGCCTGCTGTTTTGATACGGATGGAACAGTTCGTTTTCTAATATACAGTTTAAAAATATACACTTCATAATAATATTCAATATTCACAAAGACGACACTAGATAAAATATTTGTACTGAATCATTAACTGCCAAAATAGATAGGAATCGTATTTACTCTTCTAAACAACTATTAAAGTTACTTGATAACATCAATATCAAAATAATCTCTGAATTAATAATGCAGCCAGATATTAGCAGTCATTCTTTATCAAAGAAACTTGATATTCCACTCTCTACGCTACAAAGAAGAAGAGCAAGAGTTGAAAAAGCTATCTTAAAGAAGACCTATACTCTTAATTATAAAGATTATAAAGAAGTTGGAGGAAGAGTGTAAGATTTAATTGTAAATGTTGACAAAGGCAAGTCTGATGAAATAGCCCAAAGTATTCTTAAGAATTACAAAAATCATGTTGAATACTGTCATAGTAGAATTGATTCAATCCATAGCGTTTTAGCCCATGTTATTTACAAGGACGCCGAGGAATTGTATTATTTAGTAGAAGTTATTAAAGGCATAGAATATGTAAATAGTGTATAATGGTCTAAAATGGTAAATGCAATAGTAGATAACACCTTAGAGGTTATGAATAGATTTTTTAACAAAAAGTCACCAATTAACTAAAACAACTGCTTATGATCATGCTAACAAATTGTTATTGTGTGTATGTGTTACTCCGATACCCAAATCGACATTCTTTCAAAAAGATATAGCATAGCACTTATTATGGTGCCTAACTGTACCACATAATGTGCAACTCTTTAATACCATAGAATACAGATTTGAGCAACAATGGCTGTAAATGGCAAAGCAAGCCTAAATCCTCCGCAATGGACTGGAGAAGATATTGTGGAGTATATTTTACTATTATGTGCTGGAGAAGCAACATTTGATGATTTGATGCAGTTGATGATCTTATCATCACCTACAATACTGAAGAGATATTTGTTTTACTTAATTGACTATGATCTTATTTCATATAATGGACAAAAGCAAGTCTATCTTATAAAAGACAAAGGTTTAAAGCTATTATGCAGAATTAAAGAAAATAAGATAGTATAAAATACCTCTCAGATATTTGGTGACAATTTTGATAGGAATAAAAAGGTTCAATGGCTCCTCAAAAAATGACAAATTCGGGCAAACCATGGTTTTGATTTACTAGTAAGATAGTACAATTAACATTGCTTATTGAAGCGATGAAGCTTTATTATTTGCTTTTATTTTGGGAAACAGCCATACAACTCATCTTAGATGCTGGTCAGCTAGTTCATCTTTTAAGCTCCTGTTGAATGTAACATATATTAAAATACGAAATTAAATTCTCAATAAGAGCAATCAAGACACTATCTATGATATCTGTCCGCGGATTTCACCTTTAGG
>JBKPMB010000326.1:0-5071 GCA_046731995.1 Thermoproteota archaeon
CCCCTTGTTTGATTTTTTATGATTTATTGACTAGGTGCAATTATATAGTGTTCAATTGTAAAATATATTCAAATACATATTATTACCACATCTATACTACAACCCAAATTGCTGAAATCTGCACTGCCCATATTGAAGATAGACTGCCTCTTCAGACAACCATTAATATGGCTGCATATAAACAGAGCAATGGCTATATCAAGTTACAATATATACACAAATATATGAGTAATATAACATGATGAAACAAATCTTCAATTGAAGGAGCAAATTACAACAATCCCAATCGTTCCATAATTGACAAAGACTGAAGATACATTAATTGCATTTAAGAAAACTTAATTCATATTATATACAATGTAATCGTATACATGACGCCAGCATTTCCTTCAGAATATAGTGATGATAATAAAAAACATGACAAGTCTTATCCTATCTATCAATGGTTTAATAGAAATAGGTCTAAACTCATAGTGCTGAGCATTATCAGTATTATATTTCTGTGTTTTCTTCACATTTTTACATCCACAACAGAAATTTTATTTAATTCAGCTCAGTCAAAGTTTATCCAGATTATTACCATTGCTTTAATTTCTTTAATAACATTTTCCATAATTTGGAAGGGTTTAATACCCATAGTGATATGTGCTCTCGGCATTGCTTTGATATACGGTGGAATTGTTATCCCATCCTATGCACTCACTCTACCTACTAATAGTTACTTCAAAGGAATAAGGGTATTAATTGATCAACACATGATATCGATGGCCGCAGAAAGTTACTTTTTTCTAGGAATTGTCATGGTTACATTAAGTATGATAATTGCTTACAAACCTTCTCTACTCTACGTCAAAAATAGACCTGAACCTTTCCATGACTTATGGGCTCAGTATCAGAAATGGAATAACGATTGGCAGCTTGCTGGCGGTTACACAGAATGCAGTATACCCCTTAAAAGTTTAATGAAAGAGCAAGAAAAATATATTCTCTGGCGTTATGAATATATTTTAACTAATATATACAATACACATTATCTAGTTAAACCAAATGGATTTGTTCCAGAAAGTTCCATAATAGTAAGAGATAAAAAAAGCGGTAGAATGATTGGAATATCAAGGTACAGTGGATATTTCATGTGATTATTTTTTTATGATGCGATAAGTATGGTTTGAAAAAATTCAATGAATCATGTTTGGTCATCTTAATAATTCAACTCTATATTACAAATGCTCTATGACTATGTTATATAATATATGAAGAAACTACAATATAATGAAAAGCCAATCTAAATAACATAGTTGTCATATTAAGGTCTGGCATTAGAATGTAGCCATAGAGACAAAAAATTTATCGATATGATCATTGTTTTATTTAAAACCAATTCTTTTATTTTATTGGTTATCTATATTCCGAATTTTTGTCATTTAACCAAAAGAGTCAGCTTGCCATCTAGTTTTAAATATGGTATTATATTCTTCGTTGATTGGATGAGTTCTAGTGAGGAAATAGGAAAGACAACAACTACTATGCCACAATTATATCTGAATTTTTCGTTCTTTAAAGTCGATCCAAAATGGCGTTGGCTAAATGAAATTGGCAAAGAGGAGGCTGCAAAAGAATTTCTAGGGTTATTAGAAGTTGCAAGCACAAAGATGAAAATCCGAACTTATTCTACTTTAGGACTACGCGATGATGCAGAATTTATGTTATGGATGATTTCAGATTCGATTGAAAAGATGCAAATATTTACATCAAAGATTTACTCTACAATCTTAGGAAAATATGTAGAGCCTTCGCAAATATATCTGTCTGCTTCTAGACCATCATTATATTCAAATAAAGTTGTTCCCGGATTTGCAAAAGAGGAATCACCTATGAAATATGTCGTCGTCTATCCTTTTGTTAAGTCAAGGGAATGGTATCTGCTTCCCTTTGAGGAACGTAGGAAAATGATGGAAGAACATATATTGGTTGGGAGAAAATTTCCCCAAATTCGACTAAATACATCGTATTCGTTTGGCATTGATGATCAAGATTTCATGCTTGCTTTTGAAACAAATGATCTAATGGATTTTCAGGATTTAATTGTTCAGTTGCGTGAAACTCAGGTAAGTAGATATGTAGTTAAAGACACTCCCATGATAGTTTGCATTTATAAGGACGTTGCGAGCATTATTAAAAGTCTGGGATAAGAATAATGGCAGCGCTTAAGGAATGGGCGATAGTTTGCAAAGCTCTTGAAGAAGGACGCCAGATATTGATTCTACGAAAGGGCGGAATCATGGAATATAAACAGGGTTTTGAGGTAAAGCACAATAGTTTTTTGCTATATCCAACATTCGAACATCAATCAAAAGAATCTATTCAGCCAGATTATGTTCACAAATTATATGATGTGCTAAATAATGCTCCAATAGCTGGCAGAAATAGGATAACTTCTTATGCTAAGGTTGTAGGTATTAAAGAGATTACTGATAAGTCAGTTTTACAAGCACTCAAGAAATATCATATATGGAACGATAACTATGTGAATGTCAGAATGAACTATAATCCTAAAAAGCCCATGAGCATAGTCTTATTAAGAGTATACCAAATAAGCAACCCTTTGGAAGTTGATGTTAAACCTGAATGGGCAGGCTGTAAGTCATGGATTCCTATTGATTTCGTTACGCCCACTGATAATAAGATCGATCAACCAGTTTTAGACGATTTCAAATTTAACCAAGTACTGGATGAAATTGACGGAGCTTTAAACTAGCTATGAAATACAGAAAATTAGGAAAGAGCGGAATTAAAGTAAGCGAAATAGGATTTGGCGCATGGGTTATTGGCCTAGATTGGTGGGGAAAAAAGATTGATGATGATGAGGCAATTAGGATGTTGAAGCGTGCTTATGATCTAGGCATCAATTTTTATGAAACTGCAGACATGTACGGAAAAGGTAAAAGCGAAAAGCTAATCGCACACGCATTCAAAGGCATGCGAAATGAAGTGATTTACTCTACAAAATGGGGTTATGATATGTATAATGCCAAACAAGTTGGACATAATGAGATACCCCAAAAACATAATCCTGATTATTTGGAATACGCGTTACAACAGAGTTTGGAACGTTTACAAACCAATTACATAGACGTTTATAGTCTCCATAACCCAAAGATGGACGCTATAAAAAATGACAATTTATTTCTCTCTCTTGATAGTCTTATCAATAGTGAAAGAATCAAAAGTCATGGTGTTGCATTAGGTCCTGCTATTGGTTGGGAAGATGAGGGAGTTATGGCAATGGAAAAACGAAACATAACTTGCCTTCAAACAGTTTATAATATATTAGAACAGGATCCTGGCAGAACCCTTTTGGACAATGCAAAAAAATATGATGTAGGGATTATAGTCAGAGTTCCAGATGCATCAGGGGTGTTAACTGGGAAGGTTAACGAAAAAACGAT
This sequence comes from Thermoproteota archaeon, assembly GCA_046731995.1. GTDB lineage: Archaea > Thermoproteota > Nitrososphaeria > Nitrososphaerales > Nitrososphaeraceae > JAFAQB01. The sequence continues at coordinate 3,450 of JBKPMB010000326.1, forward strand.
ATTCGATAAAAATGATCATAGGGCAAATAGGAAGAAAGAATGGATTTATGAAGCAATTAAAAAAATAGAAAAAATGACACCATTTCTGAATACAAAAGGCTGGGATATTTTTCGCCTTGCAATCAAGTTTATACTATCCCAAAAACAAGTATCGGTAGTATTGCCCACTATTACTGATATTGAAGAAATTGAGGCATTCGCAGAAATGTCAGATGGTCATTACTTAAATGAAAGCGAATTAGCATATATGACTGAGCTTTATAACAATAACTTCTTTGTTGAATCTGTCATTTCTTAAGGCAGAAAATTATGGGAAGATATAATCCTGATGGACTGAATTACGTCTTAATAACCTAATGCAGTTAAGAAATTCAAACATCAATATGAAAACTTCAAATTCAGGCTATAAACATAAACATACAATTGAATTATTCAAATTGTGTTAATACTATATTTCTATTAATATTGCGCTAGTGATAAAATATCAACTGTGCTCTTCGAAATATCTTACTCGTTCCTTCTTAAATTCTCGCAAGCTAAATAGAATTCTGTAATATTTGATTCCGACTACCTCTGACATCTCAGCCGCAATTTTCTCTGCAGCCTGAGATGTACGTGCATGAATCATGCTAAATAAGTTGAATTGCCAGTCTTGATAAACTGGTCTTCTATAACAGTGACTTACTTGTGGAAAAGATGCCAGTTTATAGCCTATTTCATCAATATCGTCTTCTGGGACGTTCCATACTATCATCCCATTTCCATGGAAGCCTGCATCACGATGACGTAATATTGCTGCGAATCTTCGCATAACTCCGATCTGCTCATATTCTTTAGCTTTTGCAAAGAGTTCTGTTGTTGTAATCCCAAGGTTTTCTGCTACTATCTTGAACGGTTCTGGAATTATTCCCAGATCTTTTTGCATTTGGCGAACAAAATCCTTGTCATGCTTTGTAAGGTCAAATTTCTTTGGATTTAATTTTTTAATTTCATCTATTGGCTTTGGGTTTTCCGGATCTTCATTAACCATGTCAAGCCTAACACCAATCTTGTAAAGTTTCAGAGTAGGTAGCAGCCTGTATTTTATTACACCATCAAGCGAAGCCATACGATCTAGATCTGTTTTCAAATCTCCATCTGGAGGAACTGCAAGCGTAAACCACATATTGAATTCATGATTCCTCTCATAATTGTGACTAACACCAGGATGTTTATTAACTTCATTAGCCACGTAATTCAGCTTGTCATGTTCAACTGCAAATGCGATAAGTGCACTTTTGTAGCCAAGTCGTCTAGTGTCAAAAATGGCGTTAATTTGTCTGATTAAACCTATTTCCTTCATATAGGTGATTCTCTGTATTATTTCATCCTCAGAGACATTGTAGTGCCTAGAAATTTCAAGAAAAGGTCTTTCGGTAAGGGGAAAAACCCATTGGATCTCATTCAAAAGCTTTTTATCAAGTGTGTCAATCTGCTTGTTTAATTGCATAGATTTGTCAGGTTATGATTGTGATACCTCTTATCCATTAAATACTTATCCACATTTTCTTTTATATTTTTACGTGCACTGTTTTGATCACGACGTTATAGAAGCTGTTCGTGTCTATAACGTATGTCACAAA
>JBKPMB010000327.1:0-11159 GCA_046731995.1 Thermoproteota archaeon
GTAGGTTATCTGGGCAGTTTGAAGTTACGGGCGTCCTAATTGAAAAAATGATGCCGGCTGGAGTTGCTGAGTTAATAATTGGATTACAAAACGATCCACAATTCGGCCCAATTATTATGCTTGGTCTAGGCGGTATATACACTGAAATTTTTAGGGATGTTTCATTCAGAGTTCTTCCGATAACCAAAAAGGATGCTGAACAACTGATTGAAAATCTGAGGGGAAAGCAAATCCTGAAGGGTTTTAGGGGATCAGAACCGGTCAATACTGATGTAATAACTGATGCACTCGTAAAGATAGGTAAGTTAGGAATAGATATGGCATCTTATTATGAGAGCATAGACTTTAATCCTGTTATTGTTTATCATGACGATTACCGTGTAGTAGACGCCAAGATCATTTTAAGAGAAAAAGCAAATCCAGAAGCAATTTCAAATGCCGCTCCAGATTCAAGCTATTTAGACTTGTTCTTTAATGCAAAATCAATAGCTTTGATAGGAGCATCCCCTGAGCCTGGCAAGATAGGAAACTCTGTGTTCGAGAGTCTTGTAAAACATGAGTACAAGGGGAAGGTCTTTCCTGTGAATGCTAAGGGATATCCTGAAATCCTAGGTGTCAAGGCGTTTAGAAGTTTAGATGATATTAATGAGCAAATCGATGTTGTCGTTGTAACAGTAGACCTGAAATTTGTGCCGGATCTTTTGAAATCATGTGGAAGAAAAGGCATCCATAACGTGGTAATCATTTCAGGTGGAGGAAAAGAACTTGGAGGAGAACGCGCAGCTATTGAACAACAGATCAAAGATCTCTCAAACCAACTTAGAGTAAGGATTATCGGACCTAACTGCATTGGGATGTTTAATGGTGAGAATAGGCTGGATTGTGCTTTCCAGGGCCACGAAAGAATGATCAGACCCAAGAAAGGAGAAGTTGCATTTTTGTCACAGAGCGGAACTGTAGGTATAGCATTTATGGAAACCTCTGATTCATTCGGAATGAGTAAAATGGTATCATATGGTAACAGATCCGATGTGGATGAAGCTGATATGATTTGGTACTTGTCAGAAGATCCACAAACAAAAGTTATTGGGTTATATGTAGAAGGGCTAGGGGATGGTCGCAAATTCATGAATACTGCTAAACGGGTGATAACGGAAAGAAAGAAGCCAGTTATCGTATTCAAGAATGGGAGAAGTGTCAGAGGGGCCAAACAAGCAGCCTCGCACACTGGCTCACTAGGTGGTTCATACATGGTGGTAAAGGGCGCATTTGATCAGGCAGGGATTATCTCTGTAGACAGTTACGAAGAGCTTACCGGCTCCCTCAAAGCATTCGCTTGGCAGCCTATTCCTAATGGCAACAGAGTAGCCATGATAACAAATGGAGCAGGGCCAATCATAGGAGCCATTGACCACTTCGAAAGACTAGGGTTGCAGATTGCAGAAATAACAGATCACACAAAAAATGCCCTTAAGGAGCACTATCCGCCTACATATGTACTAGGCAACCCTTGTGATGTAACCGGCTCTGCAAGTGCAGAAGATTACCGATTTGCCATTCAAGCTTTCATGGATGATCCAAATGTGGACATTATTATGCCTTGGTTTGTGTTCCAGGATGATCCTCTAGAAGAAACTATAGTAGATGTGTTAGGCAATTTCCAAAAAATGCAAAAGAAACCAATATTGGTTGGAACTATGGGAGGCCCATTCACAGAAAAAATATCTAGACGTATTGAGGATCAAAATGTGCCAGTATATTTCTCCGTCATAACATGGGTTACCGCAGCGGCTAGTATCGCCAAGTGGTCAGAAATATCAAAAGGACAGCGCTAATTTGCCTAACGAAATTTGATATAAACAGGCTCCTTTTTTTCTATATTTTAAAAGAAAAAGTTCTTATATTTTAACAACCAAGCTTATATAGAAATGGAAAGCACGCAACAGAGTCAACTCATAACGGTAACTCCAAAAGCAGCTGATAAGGTTGCTGAGTTCATGAAACAAGAAGGCAAAGATAACCTTCTTCTTAGGGTATATGTTACGGGCGGTGGATGCTCAGGATTGTCTTATGGGATGGGCTTTGAAGAAAGTCCCGATGAGGATGATCATATTATAGAGCAGAATGGAGTCAAGGTCCTGGTTGATAGCTACAGCCAGCGGTACCTGAAGGGTGCAAACATAGATTATATTGACAGCTTGATGGGTTCTGGATTTAAGATCAACAATCCCAACGTAACTAAAAGCTGTTCCTGTGGACATTCATTTAGCGCTGAATAGAATAAGGATTATTGCGTGGACTCGCTAGCAGAATTAGAATCAGTCACAGTGGATCCATAGTTTTGATACACTGACCAAGAACTAGAAGTTTCAAGGCCAAACTCCCCTAATTTTTGTCGCTTCGACAACTCTACTTACGGCCAACAATGTGCTCGCCTTCCTCATATTGATACTATACTTTTCGTGAGTGGCGTAGACATCTGAAAATGACCTTGTGATGTTCTTATCGAGCCTTTCGTTTACTTCGTCTTCAGTCCAATATTCCCTTCTTAAGTTCTGGAGCCATTCAAAGTATGATACCGTTACGCCACCGCCATTAGCAAGTATGTCTGGAATAACTAGAGATTCGTTTTTATAAAGTATTTCATCTGCCTCGGGGGTAGTAGGTCCGTTTGCAGCTTCTGCTATTATTTTGGCGTTGACTTTTCCTGCGTTTTTCTTAGTTATTTGACTTTCAAGCGCTGCAGGAATCAGTATAGTGCATTCGGTTTCCAATAAATCCTCATTGCTCATCCCTTTCGCTCCAGAGAATCCTACTACTGAGCCTGTTTTTTCCTTATGCTTCCTCAGAGCTCCAACCTGTAAACCATTTTTATTATATATTCCGCCCTTTGAGTCTGAGGCCGCAACGACCTTAGCTCCTTGTTCTTCTACAAGCTGAGCAGCAAATTGGCCCGCATTCCCGAAACCCTGCACAGCAATAGTAGCGGTTTTCATATTCACTTTAAGTTTTTTTGCAGCCTCCCTAACTGTAAATGAAAGACCGCGGCCTGTTGCCTCATTTCTTCCAAGAGACCCTCCTATAGCCAAGGGTTTACCAGTTATGATCTCGGGTTGTACATAGTTTCCTTTTAGCGCAGAGAATGTATCCATTATCCAGGCCATTTCCTTACCTCCCGTATAAACATCAGGGGCTGGGATATCCCTGTGCGGTCCTATGATATCTGCAATAGAATATGCGTATCGTCTAGTCATACGCTCAATTTCATCGTTAGACATTTCCTTTGGATTGCAAACAATCCCACCTTTGCCACCGCCATAAGGTATATCAGCTACTGCGCACTTCCAAGTCATCCACATGGATAAAGCCTTAACTTCGTCAATCGTTACTTGAGGATGGTATCTTATACCCCCTTTAAATGGACCACGTGCATCATTATGCTGAGATCTAAATCCTGTGAAAACCTTGATTTCCCCATTATCCATCTTAGTTGGGATAGAAACAGTCAATATGCGTTTAGGATGAGCTAAAATCTGATGCATACCGCTGTCAAGCTTAATCAATTTCGCGGCTTCGTCCAGTTGCTTCAAAGCAACCTCAAAAGGGTTGATCGCAGTTATGTTGGCAGATGATGATTCTGACATTAGAATGTCTCAAAAAGCTGATATATTTAAGTGTTGAATCAGTATTACCACCACACATACACACTATGTACGTAACTTTTTGTTCCATATGTGCCATATGCAGGACTTTTGCTCGTTGCACGTAAATGAAGTATTATTCTAGATTAGTTAAGATAACATTTTTTGCTAGAACAAGATCATAAATTTTGCATTTTCTCAGATACCGACGTACGCAGTTCATCATCTGTTTTACCCACATGATCTATCCCAATAGTATTGGCAATTTCTTCAAGTTTCTTACGCTCGGAGATGACTGGTGAAGTGATCCTCGGACCTATTGGGACGCTGTTCCATGTATGTGCTGCTCTTGTTGTCGGTTCGAGTTCTCTTCGGAATAAATCTCTGGCTTTTTCATACTCCCCAGTAGCCTTTCCTAGAGTCCGAGTTAAGGCAGGCAACTTCTTCGAACCAAATAGCAAAAATAAGCCCATGAGTATTATGATGAGCCACTCAGTTCCTCCTATTTCCATTACAAATGGATCTACTGATATCATCAGCTACTTGGAGATTGTAATTACGGGAATAAAACATTTCCGCAAGTATCTTGATAGACATTTAGTATAATCTCTATTGATTATCCAGAATGCCATGAACATATAGATACTCGACTTAATGGCTAATATCAATCCACTTATGACAGGACATTGGGAATATGCTATTCGCAATTATGGGTAATTATAAAGTACAAGCGAATCTTATTGGTAAGCCAGCTCCTGGTCTATTAATAAATCCAATACAGATAAATTCTCAAGAACATCAATCAAGCACAGTATCGTGATGAATCCTGATAACCTCAAGCTCATCTATGTTTTACTTGATGGCATAGGCGACCTACCACATCCTTCATTAGGGGGTTCAACTCCTCTGGAAGCTGCATACACTCCGAATTTGGATGAACTTGCCATGAACGGATGTATGGGCAAGGTAATAAGTGTCGGGAAGGGAATTGCTCCGCAATCTGATATTGCGGTTTTTAACATGCTAGGATACAATTTCGAGGACGGAAGTTATGTTGGAAGAGGAGTAATAGAGTCAATTGGGTCCAATATAGACTTCCATGATGGAGACCTTGCACTAAGAGGAAATTTTGCAACTATAGACGAGGATTTACGTTTGGTAGATAGAAGAGCAGGAAGACATATCGTCAAAGAAGAAGCTCAAGCAATTTGCGAAACTCTACGCCGGCAAATTATCTTCACTGATAAGGATGCTTCTGTAGTTATAGAGCCAACTATTGCTCACAGAGTTATAGTTAGGTTACGTCACAGTAAGGTAAGGTTGTCGGAAAAAATCACAAACACTGACCCTGCATACGATAAGATCGGTGGCATAGGCATAGCCAAAGCACCAAGTGATGAAATGTTCATGCAAAAATCAACTGCACAAGAGCAAACGGAAAGCTCAAAATTATCTGCCACACTCGTGAATGAATTTACTGAGCAGGTTACAAAACTGTTAAAAAATCACGCAGTAAATCAAGAACGTATCAAAGCAGGTAAAAGCCCAATGAATGCAATTCTCCTGCGCGATCCTGGGAATAAATATCCAAGAGTAGAGCCGATCTCCAAAAAATATGGCGTCAAAGTAGCGTGCATGGTAGATATGCCTGTTGAAATAGGAATATCAAAAGTCTTAGACATGAAATCATTTGAAGCCGGTGGACTAAACGACTATGAACAAAAAGCGACTCTTGCTGCTAGAACTATCGAAAATTTTCATATAGTATATGTTCATATTAAAGGTCCAGATGAATTTGGGCACGACGGTGACGCCAAGGGCAAGACGAAAAATATTGAAGAGATCGATAAGCGTTTCTTTGGCAATCTTATAGATTCAATAAAGATCACTGAACCTAGTATTGTAGTATCTGGCGACCACTCTACTCCATGCATAAACAAAGCTCATTCCGATGATCCTATTCCCCTCTTAATATCCGGAAAGAGAGCCATAAAGGATAATAGCGCTAGATTCACGGAAAGTTGTGCTTCAAAGGGCAAGCTTGGTTTGCTTATGGGTATAGACGTACTTGACACTGCGATAAAAATAGTATCGAAATAGGTCAATAAAATTATATTCTATGTTTTGTTCACATGTCTTAACCTAATCCTGGTGCTGGTCAGCCTAACAACAATATTGGGCTCGACCGTAATCACTTTTTTGGATTAGCCGCAGTTAGACGTGCAGGTTCATATTACTTGTAGTGCATACGATTCTAGGCGATATTTAATGATAGGAAAATGCGATCGATGCGGAATGGACAACGTTGAGATAATGTCAATAGAGAATCCGAATTCTAAAAAGAAAGAAAATTTATGCAATCAGTGCAGGCCTGCCGATGGCAGTTATGCCTACTAGAATAAGGCGGTAGTTAAAGTTAAAAAAACTTTCAGTGATAAAAAGTGCAAGCGGCAGAGGCACAATAGCTGTGATCAGTTTGTTTACGATAGAAACCAAGTTGGCTACTACATAGGCAACTTCAACACTTTGATACTATCTGAATATTAAGATAGTGTTGCAGTGCAGTTTGACAAATTTCTGGCGGCAGGTGTAGACGAATTGATGGTAAGTTTGCTGCCAATAAACGATGTTGTAGATGACTCTATGTGACTCATGTATTTGAATTGATCAGCTCTAAAGGGTATGAGAAGTGTTATCCTAGAATCGAATTGACCGATTTCAAACGGAAGTTGGCTAAAAAGAACTGGAGCCATCTTATGACATTTATAATCGCAAGGACCAGTAACGAGTACTGTTTTGCATAATTTTGGTTTATGATAATTGGCATTTCCTCTTAAATATTTCCAACATTCAAACAGCATTACTACGTGTGGCATCATATGGTCTCCAAATCCTGACCGCCGCTACAAAATAGCGATTACTGGACTCTTTCACGAAGATCCTTGGCTACGAGAAAAAATTCAATTAATGCAATACACGTTGCCTCTGCGAGGAGCCGTGTTAATACAACCTTCTTGATTCGTATATGTATTCAATCTCGAATATAGATGTAGCATAGATTAACGTCTGAATGGTTCATCTACAACGATATAGGTGTTACATCATTGCCACATAACGACTAAACATGTCTCTATGCACTCTGACATGTTATACAAGTAAGTCGGCACGCTATCTACATATGCAGGAGATGGTATCAACCGCTAACCGTTAGTGGTGTTTCAATATGGTCCTTCATCTAACAAACAATATACCTTCGATAACTATTGCAATGCTACGCTCTTTGTCAAATTTGCTAGCTTGATAGGAACAAAAACAATTTCCATTCTTGCCACAAGTTTAACTGATTGCAAATGTTTACCTTTCTCTTGCTTTTGTTCTATGATCACATTATAAGCATGGCACGTAAGACCATTCTATGTTTAGCCGAATCTGCTATGATGCTCCTTAGGCTAGTTAAAATTACAATTCATAGAGGACATATTTAAATAGACGGTTACTTTGATTTTACTGTCTATAATGTCTATTGCTATGATGTTGGTTCTGGAGCATACGCACACAGGGTGCTAGCAGCTATGAGAACGAAATTTGGTTTCACACAAGGACTGAATGTCGCTAGACTGGGTCTTGATGAAACTCAGATTATTACAGCTTGCCAAATTGCTGATAGAATGGACTATGATTCTATTTGGGCTATGGATCATTCTAACGTGCCTCAATGGAAAAATGCTGTAGTTAATGACGCATGGATCATGCTTTCCGCGATAGGTGCACTCACTAGAAACGTCGAAGTTGGCACATGTGTTACCGATGCTATAAGGAGACATCCATCTGCTATAGCGCTCTCCACTATTACGCTAGATAGAATTACAAACGGCAGGGCTATATTGGGTATAGGAGCGGGCGAGGCGCAGAATGTAGTTGATTTTGGAATCGAGTTTAGCAAACCTGTCTCAAAATTTAAAGAACAATTGGAAGTTATATCTAGACTTTTTGAATCCGATGCTAGCAACCACGTAATCTATAAAGGTGAATATTATAGGTTAGACAATGCAAGTCTCCAGGCCAAAAGTATTCGTAAGCCTAGGCCTCCAATCTACATAGCCGCAGGAGCACCAAAAACGCTCGAATTGTGTGCTACATATGGTGATGGATGGATTCCCATAGGGTATACTCCTGAACTCTTCAAACATCATGCAAACTCGATAAAGCAGGTTGCTAAGAATATAGGAAGAGATATTTCTGGATTTCAGTTTGCTAATGATGTAGATGTATACTTTGCAGATGATGGAGAAGAAGCTTGGAATAAGATGAAGAATGCAGTGAAAGTAAGCCTCTATAAACCGGAGTTGTTAAAAGTTCATAATATACACCAAGACTCTGAATTTGATTTCAGGAGGTATTTTACAGAGTATGCAATGAACAAACCGGAGCTTATGGATCAGATGAAAAGGGCTGCTCTAAGGATACCGGACAGCGTAGCCAGAACAGCAATAGGCGTGGGTAAGCCCGATGATGTCATTCAGATGCTAGAGAGATTCATTAGAGCTGGTACTAATCATTTCATTATAAGGTTCTGGGGCGAGGGCTATTTCAAGAACATAGAAATCTTTGGTAATAAGGTGATACCTTATTTCAGAGATCAGGAAAGAAAATAAAGATTCAACTTTTTATATATATGCATCTAGAGTAGTTAAAACCATGTCTTCTGGCTGTGCGCTCTTACTTGCAAGTGTCAGGGCATGTGCATCAAAACCCATTCTTCTGAGTGTTGACGCAAATTGAACAGAAAATCCATGGAATGTGTAGATTTTTTTTGCTTTGCTTGCTCTTACGACTTCAATAAGTTCCCGATAATCGCAATGGTCGCTCATGGGCATACTATAGTCCAAATCCATCATAAACCTGTACCCGCTATTAACGGCCCAACCGCTAAAACCTATTGTTATTGCTCCGTATGTCTTTTTCAACATTTTGATAAACGAGCTTCTAGCACTCGTGAGCGGTGCTATCATAACCCACGGTCTATTCTTTCTCAGTAATCCTCTTTTCTCAGCCAGAGAATATTTCATGGCATTTTTCAGCGGAATGCCCAAACCTATGTAAACACTATTTATTTTATGAATAGAGTCATATACAAACATCGGATCCCAGTGTCCAAAGAGAGCCGTTAAAAGTTGAGCCTTTCCCAAAGGATAACCCATCAAAATAACCGGGACGCCAAAATCGTACATATCGGAAATAATCTTATTCGTTTTATGAACTATCTCTTCCAATTCGGGAAATACATATTCTGCTCGCCCAAAGGTCGACTCAATTATTAGAGTATGCGCAGATGGGATGAATGCAGGCTTCATAAATGCTCTCTCTCTGGTAGAGATATCACTAGTATAGTACAACTCGTTTCCTATTAGCAATCCTTTGGAGCCCAGAATGTGTCCGTTGTCTATTAGCTGAAATCCCTCAAATTCCTCAATTGCATTTGTCATTTTATATCCTCTTGCTTTAGCGATCAAAGATGTTGCCTTTGATATTAATGTCAGACCATTAGAGTTGTGTTTTACAGTATTTTTGTATAAATGATCAGTATGTGCATGGGAAACAAAAATAAAATCACAATTATTCCGGCTCTTTGGGTCAAGAGAAATCCTTTTACCGTTACTATTTACAATGATACCACATTCTGAAAACCTAACATGAGAGCTCACTTAGATTGCAATTGTATCCTTGATTTGTCTTGTATTTGAATATTGACCCATGTGAGTCAAAATAGAATCATATAACCTGCAACATATGATAATCAAATTGCGTCAGCAGGTTTCTATATGCATATAAGAAATACATAATTTATAAGAGATGCGATGATAAATCTTGCTATACTAATTTCAGGCAGGGGGAGTAATATGGCTGCGATCTTGTCTGCTATACAGAGACGCATAATTAAAAATGTAAGGCCTTCTATCGTCATTTCTAATAAGTCAAACGCGCCGGGATTAACGATTGCTTCTGAGAAATTCAACATTCCAGCCAAAGTAATAGTAAGTAATGGTTTGAAGGGATGGGACTACGATCAACGAATAGTTTCGATATTGCGCGACTATGGTGTTACACCAAGACTTGGTTTGATCTGCCTCGCTGGTTTTTTGCGAATTATGAGTCCAGAGTTCGTGCGAGCTTACAAAATGCGAATAATGAATATACATCCTTCGCTTCTTCCAGCTTTTCCTGGTCTTCATGCACAAAAACAAGCCATTGAATATGGCGTCAAGGTGACAGGCTGTACAGTTCACTTTGTAGATGAAGGTCTAGATTCCGGTCCAATAATAGCTCAAAAAGTCGTTCCAGTATTTGGCTCAGATACGGAAGAAATTCTCTCATCGAGGATCTTAAAACAAGAGCACAAGTTGTACATAAAAAGTATAAATCTTTTTGCTGAGGGCAAAATCTCCTTTAAGGGGCGCAGTGTCTTGATTAGTTCATGAGAAGAAAATCCTAAAATTAAGATACATATTTAATTGTCATTAGGATCTCCTAGTATTAACACAAGTCTTCTAGCAATGAGATCATATGGACGAGAGTCGTAAAAAGTTACATTTCGGATGAACTATATATAATAAACAAAATTAAAGTAACCTAGTCATTCAATAAGTCGAACTGAAGAAATTGCTATTGTAATGTTATGAATATCGATTGAAAAAAACGATTGTGTGCAGCTTGGTATAAATTAGATTTAATAGTAGAAAATATTATACACTCTAAAGGAGTTGTAACCTTTCAAGATCACAACGAGACTATGTAATCGCATACGATCTGCGAATGTTTTTGGCAAGCACATTTATACATACTTACCATTTTTAAATGATAAGTATAACGATATTAGGAGGAGATCGTAGAAGAATACTTAATTTTTTAACTACGAGGAGAAACAATCTCTAAGTGTCCTAATGGCTAAGTACAAAACAACGATGCACGCAAATAAATTTCGATCGAAGTATAGCTGGGTTTTGGAATTCTCCTAGTATCACTAATGTGCACATTCGGCTTTACAGCCAATAGGCTTTCTTAAAATAAATGACGAACATATAGAGAAGCATAAGTGATAAGTGATCCTAGTATACGAAGAATTTAGAAACAGCAAAATAGAAATATCATTTGCTTGTATAAGATTTCTGAACAAAAGGATGAACTGCAAAGGTTATCAAGAGCTGTACTAATAAATCTACTGATTATTTTTCATTGTGGAGGTAGCAGTTATAGTGAGCATATATTCAGTGAAGAACGAAATTCGTCGGCGAATACTAAGTAAGCGTAATGCACTATCCACATCTGAAATCTCTGATAGGAGCTTGGTAATTCAGCGTCATGTAACGAATTTATCACATTACAAGTCTGCTAAAATAATTGCAGCTTATTTCCCGATCGGATCTGAAGTTAGGACCGAACATATAATCGACTCAGCATTAAAAAGTCAGAAAGTCGTTTTGCTTCCAAAAGTCGCATCTAATAAAATCGCCTTCTCAC
>JBKPMB010000328.1:0-6987 GCA_046731995.1 Thermoproteota archaeon
CTTCTGATTCGTCCATTACATCTTGAACAGCAGAAGAAGCAAGCCGAGCCTCTTCAATTAACTTTGTGACGGTCGCCTCGCGGGTAATAGTATCATTCATATATGCCTCCAGAATTCTTGACTGCTGAACCATTTCGCTAATTTTCTGATCCGTGGCAGCCTGTTGCTGATTAATATCATTACTCATTTAAATTCAATTTTCAAATCTATCTTATAACTGTGTCTAGTGAATTAGGGCTCTTAACTTAAGACAATGTTTCTATCTTTAGAATGGTCGTCGATCGTTGCTGCATACTTGAACGAGGATTTGATTCATTTTGGCTCATTGTGATTGATGATTGGCAGTATCTGAAAGCATTTGCTAGTAATTCACTTGTCACTTTTATATGCTATAATATTCAAAGAAAAATATAAGGTCAAAGAATATTGTTGACAAAACATTAATTCATATAGATAGTCATGATTTCCGGTTGTGGATAGCCTATGAGCCGAACCTGAAGGGCTGTTTGATGATGCATCTGACTAGGGAAAGAACTATTTTAGTACGCTGCAAGTTCTTCAAGCAGTTGATATGTATGTACTGTAGGAAGCCTATTTGCTTTTACAGATGGTGCCTATTGTCTATTGGTACAATACAGTCTATAGATGGTTAAGGTTGCCTCATCAAATTTATGGTACTGAATTGAACGACATGTGATGGAACAGTTCATTCAGCATATCAAGGATAGGACTAAATGTTTCGACGACTACTTCCCTTGCAGAAAGCCAGATTGTGATAGACAGCATATATGGAACTAGCTGAAATTATTTGTACTGTATGTTCATATGGGTATAGATAGAATGAGGTTTATGACATTCTTGGTTATTAGATCGAGGTAAGGTAAGAGCCTGTGGTTACGTCAAATGTTAATAACTCAAACTAGCATAGGTTGTGACAATTATAATAATGATTCAGGTTATGTTCATCTATCTTACTATGTTCCCTTTAACATATTTTGTAGAAAAAATTTGTCTTAGCTAGAACGATCAAGTTATTGGAATGTTGCTTGATTTTGGAATTGGAATTCTTAAAGTAACAACACCATCTACATATTTTGCAGTTCCAATTACCTTGTCGTCGTCAGTAATTCGAATAGGTAATGCTACCTTCTTGTCTAATCGAGTAGGCCTGTGTTTGTAATAAACTACGCCATGATTTTCTTCAGCTTCCCTATTGGCATTGATCGATAGTATATTTTCAACTATTCTTAGATTAATGTCATTTTTGGCAAAGCCAGGCAAGTCAATATTAACGACCAAGTCGCTCCCATCTTCAAACATGTCTATGGCCGGCATAACAAATTCATAAAATTCCCGCGATTTATTGCCTAATTCCCTCATTATTTCCTTGGCCATATACTGCCCCAATCCCATAAGATTAACTTCTACTTATTGATATAAATCCTTTGTTTTTTAACCTATTTATTGCAGATTATCATGGTCGATGCTAACAGGAGTTTCACACTACCGTACGTAGCCAATTTTATAACTTGCTGTATTATTTTCCTACTTATGAAATACTATGATATATTGAACAATTAGGATTGATGATCATTATCTGATATAGCTTTTGAAAATTGTCATATTTCAAGCCAGATCTTCATGATGATTTAGTTACACTCATTGACTCCGAATATTAAATATTCAAACCTGCTACTAATTACCAATCTATATGATCTATTGCCTATAAACTTTGGGAATAAAAAAAGTTTTCTATAGTATAGTGTTAAGTATCTTTCAATGTATGTTTGTATGTCATTACATGTAATTAATTGTACTTCCTCCCCTGTAAAGGAGAAGGAAAAATGGAAATAAAATAATCATAAGTATATAGTTATATATCATACAGAGAATATTTGATGATAAAAAAAACATATGCAAACGACCAATAGTACAAACAATGGTTCTACGTAAATAGGTAGTTTCCATTGAATTTTATAGTGATATTTGTGCTAGGTAGATTAGTTGTAGGCATCTCCTTTACTTGCTGTATATCGATTCGAGCAGTAGCAGCAGAGCAACTCGTTATCCATGACTACCGTCACAAATTATTATCCCACTATATGATGCCTATCATCAATGCCGATTGGAGAATAACGAAATGATATCTATAAGGGATACTGGCAACAAAATTAGAGGAATAGCTTTCTCTATAATGATGCTTCTTTTATTATCAGCTATAGTGTCCAGTCAAAATACATTTATCAATACGGTATATGCCGATCATAACGATGACAATGATAACAAGAAAGTAATGAACAAGTCATTAATCAGTGATATCTCAGATCAGGTAGTTAATACTCCTTCTAATAAAGAAGGCGTACAAAATATTCTTCAACTAATACAAATTCAAATAGCACAGACATCTGGCCAAGATAAGGCAACTAAGACAATTAATCTGATAAACTCAATTATTAATCTAAATCCTAACGGTCCTTTAGCTCACTCATTACTATATCTCTCAAAGCAACAAGCAATTGGTAATGCCAATTCTGTTATTGAAGCCGCAGTAGAAGTAGCTGTGCATGTAGCTAATGGCGGTGAAGACATAGAAGAAATAATAAAAGAAGCAGCTTCGCATACTCAAGTTCTATCTTCACAATCACCATCGATGTTATCATCTTCCCCATCGTTGCTACAATCATCGCCATCGCAATCATTACCAAACAATGTGGTACAGCTGCCGCAACCACAACAGCAACAGCTGCCGCAACCACAACAGCAACAGCTGCCGCAACCACAACAGCAACAGCTGCCGCAACCACAACAGCAACAGCTGCCGCAACCACCATCTCAGCAGCAACCAGTTTCACCACAAACTATCACCTCTTCATCAGAAGAACAATCACATTCATCACCTGCAGTAGCCAGAACTGACAGATTTGGCATAAGAGAACTCTACCAATCAAAGCCGGGAGGCGAAGAATGGTTCATGAACATGGATACCGCCAATGACTCGAGATCAGGTTCTCCATCTTTGACCAAGAATGCTGATGGTTCTTTCACAGTTTCTGGACAAGAAAACGTAAGATATAGAATCTATACTTCGACTGGATATCGTGAGCCTACCAATACAAATCAACAACAGTTAGCTAAGCAAGGGTATATGCTAGCTCCTAACGATTGGAAGAATGTGGAAATGACTGGATATGTAAGAGTAGCTCAAAATGAACCCTCTGATAACCATTTTACATGGTATACACGAGGGGGTATTCCTACTTCTACAAGAGGCTGTGAGGGAACATCAATAAAAGGACAAATATTTGTTGATGGACACACAAACTTTGCTAAAGAGCAATGGCATACAGGTGGATATGTCTTTACACCAACTACACCTACAATTGTTGGTTCTATAGTGGGGAAATGGATCGGATTTAAGATGGTAACCTACAATTTTCAAGAAAATGGAAAAACAGTAGTAATGATGCAGAATTGGGTTGACAAGGATAACAATGGAAATTGGGTCAAGATATATGAGTATATTGATAGAGGAGGACTTGGAACTCAAGGTAATCATTGTGGAGCAGCAAATCCTGATCAAATAATTACATGGGGAGGTCCAATTGCTATGTTTGGATGGGATCATTTCGATGCAGTAGACATAAAGAACTTTAGTATAAGAGAAATTCAACCACCACAATAGAACAAAGTAGAGACGCACTGCCTAACAACATTTTTTATGCTTCTTATCATAGTTTTACATTATCATCAATTTCTTTATGCGTGCTATGGCCCATTCTGCTTGTGTTATCTATTTCACGATCACAATTTGTAATGCAAGAAATCATAAGGGCTAACACATTTATCAAAATCCTGTATGGATTCACATTATAGGAGTTATTAATTATAGTGATTGCTCTCTACATCTTAGACGAACGTGTTTGCATTGTGATATTGGTATATACACATTACAAAAGGTTGCTACTTACGGAGAAATTAATGAATAGAAAGATAAACAAATCTTTGGCTTCTTACTCTATTTGTCCTATTCTAACACAAAAAATACACAACTCGTCAATAAATATTTTATAAGGGTATTGTGGGCTTCTTTTGTGTTCATGATCAATGAATATGTGTTGCATTCCAAAGATAGATCGTCTTGCAGGTATACAGTGCTACTGCACTGATTTTGATGGTATATGCGGTTTTATAAAACAAAACGATACTAGTTTTAGAGTATCTGAAATAATAGATGACTCTTTTCTTGCTGACTTATCACCAGTACAGAATGACACCCATAAATTTCCATTGTATATTTTAGACAAAAGAAATATTGATTCAAATCATGCCCTTTTTGAAATAAAAAAAGAGCTTGGTATTAGACTTAAAATCCTAGGAATCAAGGATTCAAAGGCCATCACAAAACAGTATGCTAGTTCGGAGCAAGTAAGAGACATCAGGAGAGAAGCAAAAACACTGCACACTTTTCTGGTATTGAAAGGATTTAGTAGGAAGCCTTTAAGAAAAGCTTATCTTAGTGGAAATGAATTTGCAATTACTGTTAATAATACAAAATGTTCCGATATCTCCGATTTCATTCCGCAAATAAGAAATATTGCGAATTTTTATGGGTTGCAGCGATTTGGTAGCAAGAGATTGATTACTCATCTCGTAGGAAGAGAAATTGTTAAGCGAAATTTTAAAAAGGCCATAGAACTTCTATTGTCCTACACGACAGAATATGATTCTCCAAGAGCTAGGGAAATCCGGGAAAAAAGTCGTGATCCAAAAAATTATTCTCAAATTATTAAACAACTTCCAAAAGGAATGGATATTGAATACGAGGTATTATCCGCGTTGGTGAATGGCAGAGGACCCATAGCCGCATTACGATCTATACCAATTGTCATCCGCAGATTGTTCGTTCAGGCTTATCAGGCCTACATTTTCAACAATTGTCTAAGTACTGCAATTTTAGATGGGGAGAATATATCTGCATGTAAAGAAGGTGATCTGTGTTTCGAAATGAAAGGCCAGCTAATTTTTGGAAAGATACGAAAATATAACTCATATGCTGATTTGGCTTCATATGTAGTCCCTGCTGTTCGGCTATCAGGATATACTTTTCAGCCTAATAAGGGAAGGTTCGAAGTCATAACAAGGAGGCTCATGCAGGAGGAAACTATAACAGAAAAAGACTTTTACATCAAGGAAATGGAAGAATTGAGTGCGCCTGGAGGATTCAGACAAGCTCCACTCTGGTGTAAGGACTTCTCTTATATGGGTTCACTTACACTATACTTTAAACTACCAAAAGGATCCTATGCAACAACGCTATTGCGTGAGTTGATGAAGCCAGAAGATCCAATAAAATCAGGTTTTTAAATCCAATTTTTCGAGTATTGCATTATCTACACTTTTCTTATATTTCTTTTGCTATGATCTTTTTTCTCATTTACCTTCTTTCCTTTTCGCTTGTAAGATCGCATTATTAGCAGCCTGAGAATGTTTTTTAAATCTAACTGGTTAGACCATAAGTGATTCTTCTAGTATGAAATATTGTATGCCAAATATTTTAGATAGTGATATTGTTATATGATTCATATCATAATTGTATCAAAATTTGCTTTTTTAAATGCATACTTTTCCAAGTATTATATATAATTCCGAGTGCTAAACTGTATACTATGCTGGGCGATAGAGACATAAAAAAAATGATAGAAAAGACATTTGAAGAAGCATTTGGAGACATTTATACAAACATAAACAAGAGTGATCCTAGCGTAATACACGCTTTTGAGGCTTCACGCTGTACACGCTTGTCATACTATGAACGTAAAGATCCTCTTCCTTCCAGTAATTCTGCAAAGATATCTATTCTGATCAAGGATAGTATAAGACGCTCATTCAATAGTGTAAATGGTGAATACGAAGTTGATAATTTGACACTTGCAGTCACAGCGGACGTTATATCTAACGATGAATTTATCTTAAGGTTTGAAATTGTAGGAAGCCTTCCAGAAATTCCCCATCCTAGTGATCTACTTTATCTTAATGCCTGTCTATTTGCATTTAACAAAAATGAGGGTATTCTTATTTATATCAATGGCAAAGGGGAAACTGTACAATTTTCAATCACTAAAAACAATAGAATGTTTGAAGAGATTATACGACGCGCAAGAATATTAAGCACACTTCTGAGAGAAAGTAAGGTTCCTATTGTAGAACCATGCGATTTATGTTTACAATGCAAGTATTATGAGAGATGCTATTCTAGACAAAAGAAATCTCCGAATTTTTCGCTAGAAAGTCTATTGGGTTTTGAAAAAAAGAAGTCATCTGGCTAGCTTCTGTATTATGAGTCATTAACACTATATTCTTCCACTATAAGCCGTTTATTCATCCATCATCTATATATACAATATATTTGAACAATATAACCTAAAATCGTAGTAATAAAAATGCTCAAGGAAAAGTCAATTTAAAGTCCTTGTCTTCTCCAGTTGCTTGCAAGCTAGATGTTTGCTTATAGGAATAAGTTCCATTTACTATATAACTTGCTTTGCTATTGATTACTTTGTTCCATCCATCAGCAGTCAGGTTGTTCAGTTGCATGGCCTGTGTGTCTTTTAAGGTTACTGTGCCATTGCCAATAATGGGATAAACTCCCTCTTGTGATGCTATGAATCCCTCAAGCTTTGCCCCAATATCGCCTGAAGTTAAGTGAATACCGTTTGCAAAGAGGTTATATGTTATGGCTTCTAGAATTACAGTTCCCTTATTTGGATTATAGGCATCAAATATTACCTGAATATCAGCTGCTTTACTGCCAATTGGTTTGGCGGTGATGTTTTTGATCGAAAGTTTGATTGGCTGTGGTGAATTCTTTAGTGAATTCTGGTTAGATTGGTCTCTGCTATAATTACCGTTAGTCAAAACTCCAGTACCCATAATTAGGAATATTGCCACTGCTACTGCAACAATAGCACCGGCAGCCATATAAATGGC
>JBKPMB010000329.1:0-2598 GCA_046731995.1 Thermoproteota archaeon
GGTCAGACAAACCCACAGCAAAAATTATAATACATATCATTTACATAGTTTAGATATTATAGGAGAAGACCTTGAATGGATTATCTTAGCCCAATAATAATGCAGCTTCCAGGGCTTGCCCCTCACTACACACAACATCCGATTTTCCATGATATGTTTACTGCGATGATTGTAGCTGCACTAATTGCTATTGGTTTGAACTTTGCTATGGCAATACTGCGGAAAAAGACCACAGATGTAGATAAGATGAATAAGATAATGAAAGAGACCAACGAATGGCGAAAGGAGTATACTAATGCAATAAAAAAACATGACAAAGCTCGTATTGAAGAATTAAAAAAGAAACAAGCCTATGTAAATAAGATGACTATGGAAATGCAACAACAGCAGATGCGCCCTATGTTAATCTATATGATGCCTTCCTTTATGCTATGGATATTTGTGTTTCCCGCTATATTTGGTGGCACTGCAGCTTTGTCGCCAGTACATATTCCATGGGTAATGTGCACAGACCAAAATGTGCATACTGACTTACAGCTTGACAAGAATGGAAACCACAAGGGTCCATGTACAGTACCAGGAGAAGTCTATTTATTTGGTTGGTTTCTGATTACAAACTTTGCATTTAGCGGGATGATTTCAAAGGTGACAAAGACTAGTATGCCAAGTATAACATAAGATAAAGGAAAAATGTATTTTAGGTAAATGTTTCGTATATTCTTGTCTTATCCAATGGTACTTGTTACGCACTGTAGCATGTATATATATGTAGATATATAACTATTGCAGTTATCTAATCTATTTTGTAGTTCAGCATACAATGCTAAAACGACCAGAAATGTATTAAGATTTGATGAAAACGAAATCTGGTTTGCACGATCAGCTGTCATATTATAAATATGCCACGAATACATTGAATGTTTTTTTGACATTAGCAACATAATATATCTCATGATCTTGGATACTAACACAATGGATTGATTAGTCAATATACGCAAATTATACGACAAATACTCTATCCGATTACTATAAGAGCAAGTAATTGTTAAATGCTACTGCATATGGTGAGCAAAACCAAAGCAAAGACAAGAAAAAAGGGAAAGCAAATGAGAGGGACAAAAAAATCAACTTCTGCTAAGAAAAAGGGTGCAAAGAAAACAAGCGCAAGGTTAGTACGCCCAAGGAAAGCGTCTACGAAAGCACAACGGTCGAGCGCCCAACGCAGCCGTGTTTCGAAGCCTTCAGAAGAGGAGAACAAGCTCTTGACTCAAGCGGATACGTCCTCGTTACCTCCAGTGGATGAGAGCGCTAGCTATGATGAGCACCAAGAAGAATCACAGGTCACACCATCTGATGCAACTTTGGAAGAGACAACAACGGACCAATCTTATTCAGGTATGGAAGAAAATATTGAAGGCCGCGACAGTGGCACGTCAGAAATAGTTTAGCAATGAGCTGCCTGCAACCGATAAGAAGGGCCATTAACGGTGCAAGTATGGATTATCAGTTGAAAGATAGCTCTTTTCAAAGTTGTATCATTTTCATTAGATCCATAATGTATATAATTAACCCTGCTGCCTGGAAATCAAGGATCTAAATATTGTTTTTAGAGTCTATGAATGTTAGCAGTCCATGTTATAAACCTAGTACAGTAGAAATACTGCATTTATTATATGAATTCCGTTAAACCTAGAATGCATAGTTTGGTCTATTTCCAAGTATTACATTGTAGAACCTGCAGTCAACAACAATCAAAGTATACGATAAGGAAATGATAATAATCTTGGCGAGGTTACTAAATAAAGGCAGGTTGCTATGAATGGAGAGACTGTCATGAAATGGAGCCTTAATGATTTCACCAAATCAGGATTTGCTAACTTGATACGACCGTTTGAAAATTCACTTGACGATATTACAAAAGCAACAAGGGCATTTGGTATAGCAACAAAAGCACATATAGGCCAGTTTAGGGAGGAAGATAAGGCCGAACCATATATAAATCATCCCTTAAGAGTAGCTCTAATCTTAACTGAAGAATTACAAAAATACGACATAGATCTTGTATGTGCTGCTCTACTCCACGACGTAGTGGAAAAAGGCAATCAAAACAAGAATATAACAGAAGATCAGATAAAAAAAGAGGCAAGCGAGTATATATATAATATGGTAAGAACACTCACCAAGCCGAAAATGATACCTGGCCAGAGGGAAAAGTTAATGAATGAGCATTTCAAGAGCATTAGAAGTGCTCCACAGTCCATCAGATACGTAAAGTTAGCAGACGAGCTGGATAATATAAGGTCTCTCAAGAATTCATCCCATAAGGACAAAGTATTACGTTACAAACAAGAAGCACAACGGTATATTGTTCCGATAGCAGAAAACACAGACGAAAAGCTTGTATTTAAGTTATCAATCGCAATATATGAGCTTAAATGAAAAAGAATTTACTAAATAAGTTATTATCTGCTTTGAAGCACTCTAGCACTCAGTTTTCGATGATACTGTAAACTTGCATTAACAGAATAACTATTCATCAGCTAGCCGATTTATAATTAAGATTTACAATTTTTGTTAATATCAATCGCACGATTTGTT
>JBKPMB010000330.1:0-9742 GCA_046731995.1 Thermoproteota archaeon
CAAAGTCATTGGATTGCTAACACCTACAAATAGACCTTATTTTAATTTACTTCAGAAAAAGATTAAGAATTACGGATTAGAAAATAGAGTAAGTCTAACTCCAAATGCAACCAATGAAGAGATGATCAATGCAATGTCTGAGAGTATGCTTTATCTACATACTATGTATGGGGAACACTTTGGAATTGCCATTGTAGAGGCAATGGCTGCAGGCCTTGTCCCTATTGTTCCATCTTATGGAGGATGCAGTGAGATAATCCCATCAGAAAATCAGTATAGCACAATAGAAGAGGCGGCTAAATGCATCTCTAAGAATATTGATGAATATAACGAGGAAAAGAGGACAATGGTGTATGATATTGCCAAACAGTTTTCGTCGTCACTATTTAGAAAAGACATACAGCAATACATAAAAAAAGCACGTAGTATCCAATTAATGGCCGCATAAATATAATAACGATCCGCAATGATCCGACAATATTAAATTGAGAATTCTAATGGTTTCTGGTGAATATCCTCCTATGAAAGGAGGTGTTGGAAGATACACCCACCATCTGGTAAACGCGCTGAAGAAGAGTAACAAGAGAAATATCGATGTGTATATTGTAACCAATAGCCACAAAGAAAAAGCGAATACAGACATATCCTCCTCCATGGTAGACGTTAAAAATACCATTGTTCATGAAGATATTGACAATACTAATGATGACAATGATGGCATTTTTCATGGTATTACCAAGAAAGGAGATAGAAAAAATTCTGACCGTCTGTTAGATCTGGTACAACAACTAAAGCCGGATATCATTAACATACAATATGAAAGGGGATTATATGAAATTGACACAACCATAGGTCATATGTTTAAGAGAATATTGCATGGATCAACTCTTGATAAATTCTACAAGGAATGTCCAGTTCCTACAGTATCCACCCTGCACACACTATTTCCATATAGCGAATATAAAGAATACATAAAAGAAAGAGCTCTAAGAAAAGAAGGAAGATTTGCTTTTCTTCCATTGCCGCTTCGAGCTACAATAAGAAAATGGGTTATGAACCGGCGATATGATCTACTGCAGGAAGTAGTTAGGTTGTCATCAGACATAATAAGTCCTGCTAATACAATTCGTAAAATTGTCAAACGTGGGACTGTGATATACCATGGCGCAGAGCCAGCACAACCATCATTATCTGCTGCAAATAAACAGGAATTCAGAAAAGAGTTTGGATTACCTAATGACAAGAGACTTCTATTAGCTTTTGGATATGTAGGTTCCTACAAAGGATTTGACATATTAGATAATTTAAGTATGCCAAAGGAATGGTCTCTTGTAGTTAAGCAAAACAAGCATGAGCGAGGATTAGAGCAACCGTTACGGATCAACAATGCGATAAATTTAAGTCTGGGCCATATTGATGACATAACACTTTCAAAGCTCTTTTTTGCTTGTGATGCCATTATATTTCCATATAGAATTGTTTCAGTATCAGGAGTTTTATTTGATGCACTTGCACATGGCCTTCCATTTGTAGCAAGCAATTTAGAATTCTTCAGAGAATTTGAAGAAATGCAGCTTGGTCTAACCTGTAATAGAAATGCGAAATCATTTTCAGATTCGATAACAAATCTAGCAGAAGACTACAATAAGTATAAAGAAAATGTGCAGCGATTCAATCCAAAACTACGATGGAGCAATATTGCAAATGACCATATTGAATTTTATTCAAAGTTATTGAAACCTTCCCCTTAATATTACGATTTCCACTAGGTAGAAATGTGAATTACAAGAATAAAAATGAAAGAAACAGTGTGTGTTTTCCGCCTTTCCTTCTATTAGTCACCCACTTCTTCTTCTAGTATTTTTCAGATTTGCAAACACGAAAAATGCCATTTTACATATAATATATTACATCGATATAGTGATTAGTTAAACATTGATAATTTGTCTATGGATATGGATATAGAAAATTCAGCCTTTGATTTCGTTTTGTAAATGATCATATTAATTACCTATTAATAGATAAGTAAGACTTGAAATGAAAGAAACACTTCCGTGGTTGCTAAAAGGATCAGAGGCAGCAACCGTGTTTGATAAGTGTATATTGTTTATCGTAAAAATTGTTTATCTAAGTTTAAGAATTTCTCTTAGGGCGACATTAGGGAAGAAAAGAAGGGATCGTCTATGTATCAAGCATGATCTTGATTTTGCTTCTTTTTGGTATAAATTTTATAAAATTATTAAGCATACTAATGAGCCATTACTAAAATTGAAAATGCCAGGGTATGATTTTGAATTTTATTGTCGAAATAACAAAGATGATTTTACAACTATGACGATCCGTGAAAATGAAATCATAGAACTTTTTCATCCGAAGCAAGGAGATATAGTTGTAGATGTTGGCGCACATATAGGTAGATATACAATAATAGCTTCAAAGCGTGTTGGTGCAAATGGAAAAGTTATAGCTATTGAAGCTCATCCTGGAAATTACGAGATGTTAAATCATAATATTAAACTAAACGGATTAACTAATGTCATACCGTTAAATTACGCTGTTTATTCAAAAGAGAGTAAAATTAAACTCTTTCTGCCAGATGAGAAATCCAACCATACCATTTATAATACTTTGATTTCTAGCAAGACAAAAGATGAAGAGAAATTTATAGAAGTAAATGCCAATACTTTAGATAACCTAATAGAACAGCATAGAATTAGCCATGCAGAAGTTAATTGGATTAAAATAGATGTTGAAGGAGCTGAACTTGAAGTGCTGAAAGGCGCTCATGCTATATTATCAAATAGCAAAAATACGACACTTCTCATCGAGGTTCATAATATAGAAGATGGTAAAAATCTTTATAAACCGATAATTGACCTGATGGAGAAATACAATTTTAAAATAGAATATGAAAACACATATGTTAGTAATGAAAAGCATATTATTTTACATAAACAAGCATCCATTTTGTAAATCGACATTATTATGATTTACCAATAGTTTCATCATTATTATAACATACACAATATTGTCAAAAAATATCATGATCAGATAACGTATAAAACGTCCAGTGTCAATAAAAATTAATGGTTACATCTTGTTCTACTCTGTAGTGTTACACATGTGCATATAAGCTATCGAAATATTGCATATAAAAGAGATATATCATTGTTGTTCTCTTTTGTATCATCTTTATTGATGTATATAAATAACAACTTTATTGTTAGTATTTGAGTTTTTATCGTTGAAGGTTAACACTTTATCTGCATCATACAAGTATTTTTTAACAGATTTGTCTACCATATTGTGATTTAATCTGTCTATTAAAACAGGATCAGATATCAAAATAACTTTTTTAGTTTTAACTGACACAGGACTATCATAATAGTCAATACTATTATAATGCAGGTTAAATACGTAAAAAGGTATCCAAGTATAGAATGGATTTGAAATTACAGTAAATTTGCCATTATAATTATCGTGCAGATATTTAACTACAAATGCGGCTGCCTCAAAATATGGGTTATTCATATTAGTTTTTTCGGATATGAGCTTTGTAGTGTTTAGGATTCCAAACATTGCTATTCCTGAGACTACAATAAATGGTACCATTTGTTTGATATTTTTCTTATTCTGCTTTCTGTTAATAATAGCCACATTTGATAAATCAACTATCATTTTTGCAGTAGCGATGGATAATACAGGAAATATTGGAATTAAATGCCAATATGACACAAAGCCTATGACATAAAGAAATACCATGAAAGGAATTACCCATAGTAAAATTAACAAATCTCTTTTAATTATACCTGTAAATATAAAGCCGGCAAAACCAATAGTCAGGAAAACAGGATCTATAAGAAAATCGTATTTTATAGAATTAAGAAATGATTGCACACTTCTATGAGTTTGGAAAAATATTCCTTTTAACCACAGACTTAAATGGCCGGAATATAATGCATATATTGGCCAGATTGATGGTATTGAGAATACTGTGATTAACCAAAATATAACTATCTTGAAATTTCTCTTACTTATCTTACTAAGACTACCAAATAGGAGATAGCCTACTAATATCACAAATGTAAATGCAGGTATTTTTGTAAATATAGATAACCCAAGGAATATGCCTGATAGCAAAGTCAAAATTAAAAAATTTCTGTTATTAGTATTATTTCTGCAGTTAACTTCTCTTACGTATGCTTTTTTTGCATATATTGCAAACAGTATAGAAGATAAAAGGAAAGGAAGTTGTATGGATTCTAGCCATACTGTTCTAACCATAGAAGTTATTGGCATGACTGCAAAAAGAATAGACGCAATAAATGCAATCTTTGTATTATTGCCTTCATTGTCATTATTGTACTTCTTATCATAATAGCATTCTACTATTTTATATATAAGAAAAGTATCAACAATAGAGAGTATTCCCATTATTAGTTTTGGCACAAGATATAGCGTATGAACAGAGACAATATTACCTACAATTGGATGTAATGAATTAGGATAACCTATAAGCATGAGTATTGCACTAAGAAATATCTGCAAAAAATAAGGATGATCATATAATTCTGATTCTTGTGGTCCTAAATTGTCCAGAACATTCATCGTTCTGCGTAGGTAAATATTCTCATCATACGATGGACCAGCAGGAAACCCAAGTGGATTCCAAAGATGGGTATATGCTGATAACATTAGCGGAACAAGTAGAAAAAATAAATTTGAGTTTATTACAGTCTTTAGGAATGAAGTCATTTTATACATGCATATTATAGTTTTAAAAACTAATAGTATTCATAGACAAAGTCTTATTGGATAACTGGGTTATATCAACACCAGGAATTAAATTTTCGTTGTAACCATATGCCTTTCTCCACTTTCATATATTTTTTCAAATTCTATTTTAAAATTGTAAGGTTTAAGAAAATCTATTATTTGTTTATAGTGATTAGTATCACCGGGATTATGAATTTCTATTAAAAGGCTAATGTCTTTGCTTGTAGATAAAATGTTAGCAGATCCCTTTAGCACCTCAAATTCAGCTCCTTCGACATCAATTTTAATCCAATTAACTTGGGATATCCCATTTTTCTGTAGTAAATTATCCAATGTGTTTGCATTTACTTCTATGAATTTTTCATTATCTTTTCCTTGTAATGGATACTTAGATGAAAGATAATTGAACATTACACTATGATGCATAGTATAACCTGATTCTTCATCTGGCATATACAGTTTAATTTTACTCTCTTTTGAATAAACAGCGTAATTTAACGGTATGACATTAGTTAATCCATTTAGTTTAATATTATGATTTAACATCTCGTAATTTCCAGGATGAGCTTCAATAGCTATAACTTTTCCATTTGCACCAACACGCTTTGAAGCTATTATTGTATATTTACCCATATGTGCGCCAACATCTACAACTATATCTCCTTGTTTCGTGTTAAAGTGGTCTATTATTTCATCTTCATGTCTACTCATAATTGCAAAATCTTCTTTATTAATTGGACAATACACTCTGTAACCATATTTTGGAACATCAAATTTTAACATAACTGACTTATCTATCCCTAAAAGCTTTAATGATCTATACAAAAAATCTTTAAAATTTATGTCTTTTTCCTTATATACTCTATCTCGTCTTTCTTTTCCTAAAATTATTCTTAGTATGACCCTTACGCCCAAATAAATTAGCCTAACAGAAAATAATATCAATCTGTCAAATATCTTGGCTCCATGTACCTCGTTTAGCAACCAAGAATTGCTTCCTATGTAATCTTCATTATACTTCGAAATTGGCAATTCCTATCCTAATAACAACCTAGCCTTTTAAATTGTTTTATAACGAAAATTCCTTCTTAACAGTGCCACACTACAGAATAAAAAATTGACCAGGAATAAGTTAAGAAAACTATAGAGGAAAGACATCCACAATTTTACTTATTACAAATCATAACAATCTATGTCTGTACAGAATTTGATCATTCTTAGGCTGCTTATTGGATACATGCACTGATCATTTGAAAACTCATATAAGGCAAAACACATGTACTTATCTAAAATATTATTACTCTAAAGTACGTTGTTAATATTTATTAAACTTATATGATAAAATAATTTGGTAATGATATCGAAGTCATGTCATGAAATGTTATTAAATACTAAATGAATAAATAACATCCGTTAACAATATACCATGCTAATATCCGCACCTGATCCAGCAAGTATTGATAGATTGCTCCTTAAAGAAGCAAAAGGCGCCACTAAAAGAGATAAATTTGTATTTTTTTGCATCAGAAATGTCTACATAGGTTTACGGATTTTAAGCAGAATAGCTTTAGGAAAGAAAAAAAGAGATAAACTATACTTGGAAAGAGGCATTAGTTTTAGAGGCTTTCTGTATAAGTCAATTGAATTTTTAAACTTAGATAGTTCGTTCTTATTAGTATTTAATATGCCAGAATATGATTATAAATTCTATAGCAGAGTAACACGAAAGACTCCAAATTTCTTAATCCAAGACATGTATGCAAGTATGACCATCCATGAAGAGGATATACGAAAATATTTCAATCCTAAAAGAGGAGAT
This sequence comes from Thermoproteota archaeon, assembly GCA_046731995.1. Lineage (GTDB taxonomy): Archaea > Thermoproteota > Nitrososphaeria > Nitrososphaerales > Nitrososphaeraceae > JAFAQB01. Next base: position 6,596 of record JBKPMB010000330.1, read on the forward strand.
ATAGTCATAGATATTGGTGCAGCATTCGGGTTATATACAATAACATCGTCAAAGCAAGTTGGTGCAAATGGAAAAGTTATAGCTATTGAAGCTCATCCTGGAAATTACGAGATGTTAAATCATAATATTAAACTAAATGGATTAACTAATGTCATACCGTTAAATTACGCTGTTTATTCAAGTAAAGCAAAAGTAAAGATCTATAGCAATTATACTATAATGGCAGAAAGGATACAAGAAGAAAAAGTCAAGGAAAAATTTGTTGAAGTAAATGCAGATACGTTAGATAACATACTTGAGCAAAATGTAATAAGACAAGAGCAAATTAATTGGATTAAAATTGATGTCGAAGGAGCTGAACTTGAAGTGCTGAAAGGTGCCTATAATACGCTATCCAATAGCAAAGATATTGCTCTTTATATAGAGATGCACAGCCAAAATAACCATCAACCAATAATAGAACTTCTCAATTTACATAATATCAACGTAATATATCAAAAGAATTATGATGGTGGAAGTCATATAATCGCGAGGCGTTGATTTTAAAAGATCTTTTAGACTCTAATTAAATTAAGTCATATATATTAATGAAATACGCCAGAACTGATATTATAATCAAAGCTAAAACAAATAACAGCAATATCAGAATATTAAAGATAAAAAATGACGTATGAGCCATGTAAGATTATACTAGTAATATACATGTACATCTTTAGAATGAGTGTTAGCATAAATAAGTCAATTGAAATGATAAATAAATAGAAAATTAAAAAATTATGTGATAATCCTTTTTTCAGTTATACTTATTGACAGATTGTGGTCTTGCATATCATTTTGGCATATTATCATTTTTTTCATTCGTTATTGATAAGTACATCAAGTTATGCTGATTAGCCACAAAATTCCATTTTAGTTTTTTATTAAACCTATCGATATTTTGGGTATAATATAGATAATTCCTTTCAAGTCTTTTAAGACCCTTTGAAAATTCGTCAGGATTTCTTTTCACCGTAATGCCTAGGCCCTGGGAAGCAAATTCTCTAAAGAAGTCCAAGTCTGATGCTACAAATGGCAATCCATGAGCCAGAGCATCAAACATTACACCTGAATTAGAAGTTACTCTATATGGTAACAATACAACATCAGAAGCATATAACAGTACAGAAAAATCCACCTCATTAAGAAAATCTCTTTGTAGATCAATGATACTATTATTAATACTTCTACGTCTATTCTTATTAACTAAAGTAGTCTCATAGTTATCAATATTAAAATGACTTTTTGAGGAATTTACTACCACCTTCCATCCATCGGGGATATTCATTTTTCCTATTATGTCCCAGCCTTTTGTAATAGTCCTAAATCCAAGCGCTAGCGCAAGTCTGTCATTATGAGGCAGAGAAAATATAGATCTCGCTTCTTTCTTTTGAGGTATGTAAGATATATGGGGTTCAGCACCGTGATAAATTACCCTGCCCCCACCTAAAATCTTTGACATATAATGAGAAAAAACAACACAACTATTACTCTTGATGAGCTTTTCTTTATTAAGGTTCTTAAAAGGCCTGTAGTTCAATACATATTTGAAAAACCTACTTGTCAGCCTAAGTGGTGCTCCAAATGCCCCTATTCGACCAGTTTTTTTTAGTGGCAATATTTGACTCATCCATTGTCTCAGAGTATAAGCAGAATGAAAAGTCGTAACTATCGGAATATTGCATTTTGTATAGAAATAATCAATATATGTACTACCGTTCTTTATAGGATTTTTTGGATCTAACAATAAGCCATACATTCCTGGTTCAAACTGAATATGAACTATGTCAGGATTGACCTTATTAATTATTTTTAAAAGCACTTCTGAGTTTTGTTTATTTGTCGGTGATAGACCAGAAAAATCTCCTTTGCCTGCCTCATCGCAAACAACATATACTTCCATACCTAAGTTTTGAAGTGCTTTTACCAAATTTGAGGTGTATCTTCCTACTCCTCCTTTCATTGGAGGATATTCAGTAGACACCATCAATATTTTCAATGAACCTTCCTCTACCTATTCTATATCTTATAAAGATGTCTATTTTATAGGCGACTAATAACCATCACTTAGTTTCCTACGTCAGATATTTTGCTCTTACCATGATAGATTGCATAACGCTTCAAAACGTGTCTTTATCTCTATATATAGATCTATCAAATATATACATTGTTCCAGACCATTTTTGATAACTTAGACAAGGCGTCTAAGACTGGTTGCGATGTACTGTATATAATTAAAGTATGATCTCCTGTCTTTTGATCTGGCCAATAGCCACCAGGGCAGTATTTACAACTGGCATAGTGAAAATTATATTCACTTAGAATTTTAAATTCATTCTTTGGAAACTCTGTTCTGTAATAACCTAACCACCCTGGATGCACTCCGCCATCATTATCTTTATTATTTGTTACTTGACTAGTTGGAGTGTAAAATCCTCCCACTACCAAACTACCATTGCCACTTCTATTTTGTGGTGTTACAGTTAAATTTCCTTTCATCCATGTGTATTTTGTATCCATTACTGTATATTTTCCACTAGGTAGAACCTTTGGTGTGGAACTATTGGTATAATCCATTTTTCCAGTGCTATATACTAGTTTTCCAAAGCTATCGACAATATTGATTGTATGGGGATGGGGAGAATCCCATGGTGCATCTGCATTGAGAAATGATATTGCTGTTCCTTGTGTAATTACAAGATTCGTTGGAAGATAAACTGCATTTCTATCACTAAGGTATTTGTGTCTTTCACTAGCAGAATTTTCATGTGCTTCATTTACTATATACCAAACAAAAGTTCCAACTGATGATGGCAAAGTCATAGATTGGGATGTATATACTGATTGAGCAGTTGGAATAGTGGCACTACTATTGTCATTATTACTAAGATTGATTTGTAACGAGGATAACTCTGTTATTTGCTGTCCCATACTTAGATTATTTGATATTGAGGCATTTGCAGTAAGAATAGAAGTGGATACAAATGATAAGAATAGCAGTGCTGATAAAGAAATAATTGCTATTATGGTATTATAATAAGGATAATGACAATTATATGATGATGTCGTTTTGTTAATTCTGTCACAGCCAGTATTTTCATACATAAATCC
>JBKPMB010000331.1:0-3816 GCA_046731995.1 Thermoproteota archaeon
CCATTATTAGGCGTTGTTTTCCTGAATTTCGTAGTGGCGATTGCGCTCCTAATAATAGGAATAGAATGTATTGCTCAAGCAATATCAGGTAGAAGATTAATAACTTCTAGGAGCATCACACCATAGAATAGCATCACTACCTCACAGAGTGTATAATAATATACTCTGACGGGTATACCTTAACATTTTATTTTGTCGATGACAATATGATATAGTGGATTCAATATACAAGCGATCTAAATTAGTAATATAAAATTTTAAGATAAAGCGGTTATACAGTCCCACTGTTAATCTTTATCAGTTTTGGATAGAATCATCTTATGCAGATCTTCTATTCCTTCATCTATTTTATTCATTATTTCTGGATATTTAACTCTCAGGGAATGTATCAGCTTTTCATAGCTAACTCTGCTTAATTCCTTATATTCTATCTTACTTCGAGAATTGATGTTGAGTAAACCAAATTGGTCTCTTGTTCTGGGGAAATAGCAGTTCCTACCCATCTATTTCTGAAGTCTTCTAGTTGTGTTTTATCATAATCGTAGTTAGAATCCTGAGATTGCTGTAGGCAATACATTAAGATGTATACTATAGAAACCCCGAAAGAATTTACCACTTCAAATAGCCGTTCCTCTGAACTCCTGTTATCGGTAACCGGCAGCGTATTTAGAAAAATGTTTAATCCAAATAAACCAGCCATGAAATCGACATCTGAAGCGACCTGGCTAGATAGACGATATTTGTTATCTTCATGAATAACTAAACCTTGTCTTGTTAGTCTTCCTAACCACTCTTGAACGGTACGTCCGCTCATGCTTTCTCTTTTTATCCGCTCTTTCTTTTTATGAGCAGAAATAAAAGTACTGACATATTGGCTTTCAACAAGTGTGCTATTTGCATATTCTAAAAAGGAGTAAAGACATTGACTATAAGGGAATAATTTCTTCTACTGTAGCTGTCTTGAAAGAGGGCGTTGCCTGCCAACAATACATTTCTCTTTTTCCTCTCCTTTCTCGTTAATCACATCATTTCTTGCGACCTGGATAATCATCTCTATCCTATGCGATTTATTTCCTAGTTTCAGTCCTGCCTGTTTTGCATGTTCTAAATTAGCTGCTAGTGCATATATCAATAACTCATAAGGAACTCTTCTTTTTTCTACGACGCCCATTACAGCTTTGGTTATATCATTTATCAGTTTGTGTCCTTCCTCACCTATGTTAATGGTTAGATCAAATATCATGGTCTTCGTCACAATGGCCACATTTATACTTCATGTTATTAGTTCTCTTCTCCGTTAGTCGTACTAACCATACTAATACATACATCCATACCTAGCTATAAGTGTTTTCTTTCATAGTTTGAACCATGGTAAGTTGCTTCCCCGAATTTGTAGTGTATAATAGTAACGTTGTTGCCCATCTTTCCTACTCGGAGGACGTACCTAACCTCAAAGCATTAGCAGATATTATGAATGCTGAGTACGCTAGGGATGAAAATGATATCATAATAAGAATAAACAGTGCCTTGCTACTGCCAAAAAATATAATTGAAACCCCGATTGATCATTGATATGAATAACAAATCGTACCAACATTAGCACGAATTTTTACTATACTTGCACTATGAATGCTAGCTATATAAGGTAATACCTTTCCGTTGCTGTCATCTATTATGGACATTTTCCCTTGGATAAAGTAATGAAGTTATCTCTGGTAGCATAGTTCATTCTTCTTTTAAGTATTAATCTATCTCCAAATGAAGGAACAGGTATTGATATTACAAGTCTTCATCAAGAGTATCCTGAAGTCAACTGGCTTACCTTTAAAGATTGGACCAAATCAAGATTAAGACACTTTATTTTGCAATTGGTATATCTTTATCTTAGCAAGCAACTATTCTCGCATCTGCTTGTAAAGGTTGACTTGTATTAGCTTAAGTTACGTTTGTATAGTTAATAACACGGTTACATATGGTAATCTAGTATCTAGTACGTAACTATCGTATTTATATACAAATACCACGTATACTTACCTATGGTAAGTTATCTAAATATAATTTCCAAATTCGATAAAAATGATAATTATAAAGGCAAAAGAAAACTCTCTTCTAATTCACAATTATCAGATCTTGATACTACTACTATGTTGTGCTCTACTTGCAAAAGTAACCAGATAATTAGAGATTCTGAATCTAGTGAGCTTATATGCAGCAAATGTGGCCAAGTTATTTCAGATAAAGTTGAGCAGGAAGGACCTGAGTGGCGTAACTTTGACCTATTATCCTCAGGCCAGTCCAATACCAGCCGAAGCAGAGTAGGTATGTCTACATCCCTAGCAAGACATGATATGGGATTATCAACAATAATAGGAAGAACAAATAGAGATGCTAGCGGACAGAAAATAGATGCAGCAATGCGCTCTACAATGGACAGATTGAGGACTTGGGATTATAGAACTCAAATCCATAGTGCTACTGACAGAAATCTCAGGAATGCATTTATTCGACTTGATATGTTAAAAGATAAACTGGGATTATCAGATTCAATAGTTGAGAAAGCAGCCTACATCTATAGAAAGGCTCAAGATAGACAATTTGTGCGAGGACGGACAATTTCAGGTGTTTTAGCTGCTGCGATATACATAGCTTGTAGAGAAATGGGAATATCAAGAACGCTAAAAGATGTAGCTGAATTTAGCAACGTTAGGCCCAAAGAACTTGCTAAAAGCTATAGACTGCTATGCCTTGAACTTGACCTTAAAATCCCAATAGTTGATCCTATGAAGTGTATTGCAAAGGTTGCAAACAAAGCCAACTTAAGTGAGAAAACTAAACGACAAGCTGCACAGATAATGGATAATGTTACTAAAAGAGAGGCATCTCTTGGGAAAAATCCAATGGGACTTGCAGCATCTGTACTTTATATATCGTCTCTAAAGAATGGAGAGAATATAACTCAATATCATCTCTCAAATGCGGCAGGAGTGACAGAGGTAACTCTCAGAAATAGGTATAAAGACTTGATGAATCGACTTGAGCTAAATTAGTGGCATAGATGAATATATCTGTCTGTCTATCTATAGAGATACACTGACAAAACGAAAGACATAGCGTAATCCTATGATTCTGCAGTCAAGTACGCATAGTCAATCTACTTACTGCTGTCTTCAAAGTGGTAAAACTTCAAAGCTAATCTAAACGCATCAAATATGTCGTTATATGATGTTGCTTCTTTATCCAGTGTTCCATCAATATCTACAGCAGTCCTAAGTGAAGTTATCAGTTTATCAAATCTCTCTGGATTGATAGCTATTTTCCCCCATCTTTTTCCAATATTATTTTGCAATGTCCTAACATAGCTCTTTTGTATCATGATGTTGTGGTGAACAACAAACTGATTCATACAATGATAATGGCATAAAGATAGTGGAAAGAACAATATTATCTGTAATTGTGAATCACATTTAGGAGAACTAACTCTAATAAATGCTCTAACATATGTTTCCGTAATAGAAAGAATGAGTAAACCATCTCAAATAACTGCGTAAATAAATATCCATACCCACTCTATTCAAGTTCTGTTCATGTTCTTATTCTTCTCCTGCTGTTGTAATCTATTACGTCTGACAATTTCTTTGTCAATTTCTTCCTGTTTTATTTCTAGAGCCCCTACCTCTAAAAAGGCGATTCTAAGAAATCCACTTATACTAGAATACGACGATAATAAGATTGTAATTTCAAATATGTCAAATATTGATGTTCCAAACCGATCAACACCCTCCAATCCATTTACACAAATAATATTAGACTTTAGGG
>JBKPMB010000332.1:0-3974 GCA_046731995.1 Thermoproteota archaeon
AATGATGCAATATCTGTAGAGGGCTGTGGAAAGATATTGTTATACTGTTCTAAAAATACCATGCCATTTTATGAGAAACTAGGATACAAATTAGTTGATGATGCATTTCTTATGAAATTCGAAACTTGAAAGCGAATTTGAATATCACCAATAACTTTCATTATACTCTAATCATAGATGAAAAATTAGCAATTATAACAATACATGACGTTAATCCTTCACATTCTGAAGATATAGTAACAGTGACAGAACGATTGAATGCATTGAAAGTTAAATACTATCTGAGTATGTGCCATATTACAACAAGAAATACAACCTTAAAAATCATCGTGCTTCTGTGATGAAATCTCTTCATTATTGAAATCTGGAAATATAGAGCTTACACTGCATGTTTATATCATCAAACTGACTACATATATCATACTTACATGACTGGACATTCAGACAAATAATCAATAGCTGAATATTAACTTACAGATAGTAAAATGGACAGAGTAATGACGTAGCCTTAAGATTTATGATTTAACCGGCTATCTTCTTAAATTAATACATCAAAATTGCTAGTAATATTGTAAATAAGCAACTAATTGGTATAAAAAAGTTTTAAGCGAGTTAAACTCTCTAATGCTGGGAGGATTTTATTATTGCTATTGCAGCAAATACAATCCATAAAAAAGCCTGACAACATCATATACCCCCTGATCCTATCAACTTATTTGTAACATCTCATAACAACATCTGTTCTCGGATTCTTGGTATAAAGAATAAGCACATGAACGAACTTGAAAAAGGTCTCTCAAACAAGAAGAATAATAACCGCATAATTTTAAGCAGAACACAAGATTCTATTCACCAGAGTAGAATTATGATAGTCGATGATGAAAAGGACATAGCAATGTTATTTGCAATAAGCTTGGAGCAAAGTGGATTCATTGTAGATGTATTCAACGATCCTTTGTCTGCACTATCAAATTACAAGGCTGGCCTTTATGATTTATTACTTTTAGATATTAGAATGCCTGGTATGAATGGATTTGAATTGTATGAGAAGATTAAACACATAGACGATAAAGCTCAGGCATGTTTTATAACTGCATATGAAGAATCTGTAAGCGACTTTGGAAGGCTATTCCCAAATTTAGAAGAGGTTGATTGTTTTGTTAGGAAGCCTGTTGAAATATATAATCTTGTAAAAATAGTAAAATCAAAAGTAGCACATAATTAATAATCGTAATTATCAGTGTGATGATATCAATATTGCGATTTCCCTAATAATTGGGACTCCTGTATTAGTGGCAATAGTAGTACTAAAAATTCTAAATATATTATAGAATCATAGTCAAATGATTTTATGTGTTCTAGGTCTATTAATCAGGATTTATTGATCAGGCTTATTATTAATATCATCATCATTGTTCGTAGTTGAATGATGTGACTGAAATAATAATTCACTATTGACAAAGGATACATCAATTATATTACGTGCATACTATGCACAGACACGATGAGTTAATTAAAAAATACGTGTTTTTTGCAATATGACCTGGAGTCGAGATTGAATGCTGTGATCTGGGGTGTACACTCTTGAAAGCTTTAGCACGATAGATATCTATATAAATATCAGAGAGCATAGAAATACAAAATATCAGCGAGTAAATGAAAGGAAAACAAGTTCACTTATTCTTTTACACTTGTCATCTTTCTGAATAAAAGACTTACAATGGTGCTAACAATTTGAACTAGCTGCAATACCATTCTATGCATTACGGATTGGTCTATATAGTAGGTTGTTTATGCCTCAGTGAGGGAAAGGCTAACGGGTATGAAAGTATTGTTAGCTGAGGATCATAAGGATACAGCAACATTATATAACATGGCATTAAAGGAAAGGGGCCACCAAGTTACCATTACAAATAATGGCCAAGACTGTCTCGAAGTTTACCATAAGGAATTACAAAATGTAACTTTAAATACTGATGCATCAAAACACGTCCAACCATTTGATGCTGTAGTTTTAGATTATAAAATGCCAAAAATCAATGGCATAGAGGTTGCAAAAGAAATACTAGCAGTAAATTCACATCAGAGAATAATATTTGCTTCAGCTTATGTAAAAGAGACTTTGATAGATTCTATACGACAACTAAATCAAATTGTAGAATTGCTTCAAAAACCATTTAGTAGGGATATATTAATAGACACCATTGAGGATAAGGAAATTTATTCTCAATTGCAAAAATTCAACGTAAGGATAGATGATGTCAAAGCTGCTAATCTCAGACATGAGCAATTAAGAGAAATATTAGAAACCTTAAAAAAATCAGGTAAGAAGAAACAGTCGTTTTAGTTATCTGTATTTTCTTTTTATTGTTACGAAATAGATGATTTTCGCTATTGGGATGATAATGGTATGCTAAACGAAAATGGAGCTCCTTTGTCATCGGAATTGTTCTCAGCCCATATCTTGCCGCCATGAGCTTCTACAATACTTTAGCGATAAAAAGCCCAAGTCCAGTACCGTCAAAAGATCTTGTTGCAAATTTGCTGAACAATCTTGGCATTATCTCAGGATCTATTCCCTTACCATTGTCAATTATGCTAATAAGTACCCGTTTAAAATACTACCACAATAATCCTTATTAGATAAAATAAATCGTTAATTCTTAGTACCAATTTTTTCAATAACATTGTTTAACTTGTCCGTGCAAAATGGCTTTTGAAGAAAGGCATCTACCTTGATATCTGACAACACATTATAAAATTCCTCGTCACTGATCTCAAAACCATTCATTATTATTACTCTGATTTGCTTAGGCTTTGCTTAGGCTTTGTCAGTGCAAAGCTACTATTAGCTTCTCCTATTGTGCATGTGACTATATCTCATTGTCTTTCTTTGTCTGTTTGATACCTCCATCCAGGTTCTTCGGGTTTTGCATCTATGAGTGTTCCACGTTTAACAAATTCTACAAAGCAAAATCCAGTGCTCTTAGCCATAGCCTTGATGATTAGATTGTATTGTGGTCTGAAAATACGATGTTTTGTGTTATCACATTTTTGCTCTATTTTGCCGTTTAAGCGCAAAATCAAACAGTGTTCGCTTTTGACATTATTATTATTGTTAATCTTGTTATGCTTTCTCTTGTATTCTTGTGGTAGGCTTTTTTCGATCCACCTTGTTGTGATTTTACCTTCTAAGATTTCATCTGCTAGCATTTCCTTGACTTTTCTGCAGACTTGACTTCTTTGTTCACCTTGTTTGATTTCGTCGAGTAATATTGCCAACTTTAAAATAAGTTCTTTGGCATTAGCAAGATAGTTAATATTATAATCATCAATAACTGCCTTGAGCTTGGTAACGATACTTTGTACTTGATCGTTATAGCATGATGACGATAATGATGGTGATTGCGGCGATATAGAATCCTCATTTATTGTCATGCACACACATTAATCAGATATATATAAAACAAAAATAAACTCCTAACCAAACAGCACCGGCAAAGTGAAGATTGGTCGTATTGTTGCAAGATGAAAAGATGCAAAACTAAAGATTGAAGAATAATATAAGAACAAACATCGTATAGAATCAACTTTTGTCTCGAAAAGATATAATTTTGGTATATGTCTTGTTGTGTTATTAGTATGCGTCATGTGGAGTATTGTACCGCATATTCTTGGATAGATGATCCAGTCAAAGTCTGATGTGATCGCATGCGGTAGTGTATACCGGATCAGCTTCGTACTTGCTGAGCCTTCTTCCTATTTTTGTACAGCTATTTGCAGCTCAAAACAGCTAGGTTCGAAGCCTTAGACAACAAGGTTATATCTGGGCTAAAGCCCATGATAGTTTGATGTCAAAAATATGGCAGTGCATTGAACCCTGTATGTCCAAAGAGACATATACAAACTAAGATATGGTCATCATCCCGTAAAAAAGAAGAATCCATCTGAGCAATCGAAAATAACCAAAGATT
>JBKPMB010000333.1:0-7932 GCA_046731995.1 Thermoproteota archaeon
ATTGATTACCTGCTTTTACTGTTTTTAGCGATTTAGTAAGCAGGTCAAAGAATGCTTCCTCTCCACCATTATCATTTTCGTTATTTCCCATAGTCGATTCATCTACTCTATCCATCTAACCGTACAATTAATAGTCTTAGATGCTATAGTACTCCATCGTATTGTTCCGTTAACTATCCACTTGGCACTACCTAAATCCCTGCCATCAGGACCCTTTGCATGCGGTACATCAATTTCTAGACTATCAAATGTAATATTAGTAGACATATTTGTACCTGAAAGTTTGTTCACAATCTCGCCCATTATTTGAGCCCATTGGCTTGGAGCATTCTCACCCATTTTGGTATTATTATTATCTTGACTCATATCTTCAGGTTATTATGCATAAAAAGATACTATTATTCCTTCATTTTAAAATTGGACTCTTGTAGTTAATTATTTTTATGAGATATGTTCTACTTAGTCGAATGCCTAAAGAAGAAATAGAGAATATGAGTAATAATTTCAAGCTTCGCATTCTTAGATTACTGGTATGACATATCAACAACAGCAACTCAACAGGACATATCAAGACCATCTTGGGATTTATCATTCAAGTATTTCATTGTTTTAGCTGCAAAAGATTGTTTGTAGTTATCGAAAGATTCTTCTTGCTTGATACAATCCTTACATATACAATATTTGGAATATGTCCTTTGTTCACAATCAGTTAAATATTCGCATTCATTACAACCTGTTTTCATTCCACAGACAAAGCATTTCAATTCAGTAATAACTGAATCTCGTTTATAAGCTCAAAAGCAGTTTCCATGATATTTTGTGCCATTGGACTAGAACTTTTTACTTGATTACCGATTTTTTAACCGCAAGATATATGTCTGGCAGCTTTTGCTGACCTAGACCACAAAGCCTTTCCAGGTAATACATCTTTACCACATTCATTACATTTAGCGTTAAAAGTGATTGTAATTTCTAACCAATCTGTGACTGTCATAGTTTTCAATCAAGGTTGCTATTAAAAATCATTTTAAATGATTCGGTGACCATTAGCCTACAAACTATTCTGTATCTCCATATGCTAAGCGGGAAGGAGCCTTAATCGTATCACTCATATTGTACAGCTCAGGAAGTGAATAAATAAAGCCTACATGCACACAATCTGACTTTTCATCTAGCAAACACTGCAATTCTCCTTCCTTTAGCATCACTTCTGCAATTCGATTTCGTTTATTATCTTTTAGTACGACTCTGTTTTGGTCAATAGATAATTTTTCCATGTAAGGAGCATGCTTTGCAAATGCTTCATACCTTAGCATCATCTCCTCCATCATACTTGTAAGGTATCCGGAGAAGCTGCTTATGCCTTTGAGCTCTAGTCCTTTTTTATTCTTTTCATAAACGTGAAAGAATTTTTTATATACATATTCACTTACTGTAATTGATTTGTATCCAGGTTTTGGCATAGAATGATAGTATGGTATTATACGGAACTTTATAATAAGCATTTTTACAATCTTCTTCAGAACTAGCGTTTTTGTTAATTCATTTATACAATTGATAACGATGGCGTCAAGAAAGAATATTTCTACAGAAACACCATGGGAATCAATCTTTGGTTACTCAATGGTAGCAAGGGTTGGACCTTATGTTTATGTGTATGGTACAACTGCTACTGACCTCCAGCACCAAATCATATTCTCTTATAGCAAATTCTTTCGCGTATATTCTTGCAAACCATAAGGGGAACATTTGAACAAAATATGGTATCCTTAAAAGCATTGGGACCCAATAACGGGAGTAATATTTACACAAAATTGTCAAATTTCATTAACATTTTACGGATATGTTCAATGGCCATTCTAGTTGTCGTAGTCAGTTGACACCTATAAAAATAGAGTTAATAATACTTTGTATGACCATATATTCTTATCAAATAATAGTTTGCATGTGGCTAGTCGAAAGACACTGCTTTGTATTGCTACATAGCTCTAACAAGCCTGTACAGTGATCAGCATTACCGCCGCAATGACGACTATCTGATGAAACTTTATCATCCTAGCTTTTTATCTGCTATTCTAAATGCAAACGCTCATATTTTACGCATAGTTTGCTGAACAATATAAGATTGTGAACCGTGATATTAAATACGCTTTAGATTATCATGAAGCAACAAAACACTCAGAGATCAGTATACAGCTTTCACGTCATTCTCTAGACTGGAATAACAAACCTAGACCCTTCAAAATATACACTAGACTACCGTCAATAATTCTGCCATCTGATTTTCCTCAACCCAATAATGATGCCATTACTTGTATTAAAGCTGACAAAATAATTAATTCTACGGCAGAAGACACCAGCGCTAATCTCGAATTAGATATAAAAAAACTAGCTGAGATTCTATTCTTTTCTGCTGGCATTACCAGAGAAATGAAGTATATTTACGGAAACTATTATATGCGTGCCGCTCCTGCTACCGGAGCTTTATATCCTATTGAGTTGTATATTGTTTGTCAAGATATGCCCGGGTTGAATGCCGGAATATACCATTTTTGTCCAGGAGATTTTACGCTTACAGAAATTCGCAGTGGTGACTACAGAGCCGACATCGCGGCTGCAGCCGGGGATAACAAGAATATAGTTAGATCGCCAATTACAATAATTTTTACTTCGATTGCTTGGAGAAATGCATGGAAATATGAAGCACGTTCATATCGACATTGGTTTTGGGATTCAGGAGTCATAGCGGCTAATCTTATAGCTACGGCTACATCAAGTCACCTGAAATCATTTTTAATTTTAGGTTTTGTCGATGATATAGTAAATAGCATGCTATATTTAGATGACAAAAGCGAAGCGTCCATAGCAATGGCTACCATTGGTACGGATTTGGCCAAGCATCCTATTACATTAGGACGACACAAAGAAATTAATTCTTTATCTGCTCCAGAAATTTTGCCATTATCCAAAAAAGGCGAAGTAGAGTATCCAGAAATTTGGAAAATACACAGAGCATCTTATCTATCTGATCAGGAAGAAGTCAAGCGTTGGATTAATTGTGGTGCTGGATCGAAAAAACAAGATTCAGTACAACCAAACACATCCGATCATAGTCCGATAAATAGTAGGCAACTATCATCAAAAACATCCGCAGGACACAGTTTAGGTGAAGTCATACTATTGCGTGGGTCTTCCCGTAAATTTGCTAAAACTTCAATTTCCTTTAAGGAGCTGTCAACCATACTCGAAAGTTCAGTGGCTAGAGTACCATTAGATTTCCTTATAGGAAATCAAGGCAAAGCAACAGAAGCAACAGCAACAACGATTGATATTTACATGATAGTCAATGATGTGGAAGGCCTTCAAAGTGGTGGATATTTTTTCAATCGTTCTACATTTTCAATAGAGCAACTTAAAAGTAAGGTACCTAGGAATATGTCTGGCTATCTCTGTTTATGGCAACCTCTTTTTAGTGATGCCAGTATGGTATTCTTTTTAATGACTGATTTGCTAAACATATTAAGAACTTGCGGTAATAGAGGTTATAGAGCTTCACAATTTGAGGCAGGTATTATTGCTGGTAAAATCTACTTATCATCTTATGCTCAACAACTAGGAGCATCAGGTTCGACATTTTTTGATGATGCTGTCACAGAGTTTTTCTCTCCTCATGCGAAGAATAAGAGTACAATGATGGCAGTTGGTGTAGGAGTTCCAGGATATAAAGCTCGTCCAGGAAAAGTTTTAGCTGCAAGGTTGTCAAGGGATCAGCTCTTGTCAGTAGAATATTTCTGAACTCAAAACATACTAAAGCGAAATGCTAAAACCAACAGTAGATGGATATAAGAAATGACAAAGAAAAATGTAAAAAAAGTTGATTAAAGATTAAATTTTTGCATCGCATCATCGCATCACACACATATGCTTGTAGCGCTTGTGTTCATATTCGACATTGCTAATATTGTATTCTCACCTGTTAGTAATGATATGCTACTAGGAACTATTTATGACAATAATCATTATTATGTTGTATGCATGTATTCCTAAGATAGTTAATAGAATCAAAGAGTTAGATAAAAATGAGTCAATCAGCTATGGTTATGAATATAATATATTTTCTGCGCTGCAAATGTCAACGTAGTGGAAGACGTTCCGTCTATGTCTTGCTGTAAGGGTTCTATTATAGAATCATCATAGGACACTCCAATTTTTCCCTTATTTCTTACAGCATCCTTTAGAGTCTCGATCCAGCTTTCATTCCGAGCATGTCCCATTATCCTTGTACCAACAGAAAGTAAGAGTGGTGGCAGGGATCTTGTTACCTTTGACACTATTTAGCTATTAACAAATCTTACCGTGGTTGATGACTCTCAGGTTTGTATCTCAGAAATCGAAAGAGAAGCAGCTCATTTAGCGTTAGAGAAGATGGAAAACAATTCAGTAAACCAGAGCATTATGAAGATATTAACATATTAACACAAGAGGCAGAGGAGCAAGAAAAAGAAACAGATGGTACAAGAGCTAGGTTACAAAGGAAAACACGCAAGCTGAAAATACAATAGATAGTTCTATAAGTTACTTGTTTCTGTACTAGATGATGATTTTTTATGTCTCTTATTGTAATAGTAATACCCTAGTACTGCCAAAATTCCTACAATTATTACTATGGATATAATATTGAAAACTCCCGATCCTTCAACTAATTTGTTCCATGCATCACCAATATAATAGCCTATAAGTGTAAGAGAAATACACCAAATAAGAGAACCAGAGATGTAAATAAAATGAATTTGGGTAGATTCATTTTGCTAATACCTGCAGGAATAGAAATAATTTCACGAATTCCAGGAGCCATCCTTCCTGCAAAAACAGCAATATCTCCATGGTTTAAAAACCATTTTTCTGATTTATTCAACTCTGATTTTCCTATTTTCACATATTTTCCAAGTCTTAGAAATACTCTTTTTCCTAGTTTTTGAGCTAAGATAAATTGCTATTGAACCAATTGTAGAACCTAATGCACCCACTATCGCTATTCCTAATGCATTATCTAGTTCTAAACCTTTAGTTTGTGCAGTAAATCCTATAAGTGGAAATATGAGTTCGCTTGGAATTGGCTGGAATATAGTTTCTAATAACACCGAAAAAATGCACCAGCATATCCATATGTGCTTATCCATGAAGTATATATATCTAAAGTATAAAACACGTTAGATGAAAGAAAAATGCATTGATAATATAAAATAGATAGACAGATAAATGTACCAGAATAACTCTTCTAATCAACAAGAGCAGGTAGATGCATGCTTAATTTGAAATGTCTGTTCAACCTCAAACGTCCTTTACAACAATAACAGCGGTTAAAGGTAGTCTTCGTTCATAAAAAAAGAGCTATAGAATAAGGAGTGGGCAAATCTTTATTTTTTAATAGGCCTGCTATTTGATTAGCAAATTCAGCGAATTGAAATAGTGTATGTGCTTGATTAATGATAGGCTTTCAAGGATTTCTTGTTTGTCCAATTTAGTTTTATATTCTTAATATTAGCTAAATTTAAGCTTCTATTGTGTTCTATAGACAATCAAATCATGAATTTTTCTGGATGTACTACAACCTTCCGAAAATGTTTTATATTTATCAAAATGTCCCTATATTGGTCTATCTATGTTGGCAGACTCAATTTATCGACTAATCTTTGGTTTCTTTTCTCAAGTATATTAATCAAATACTTAGGTTAGAGCTAAGTATACTCACTGCGTTTTCACTGCTATCGATTTTGATGCTTTGGTTTCTTTTCTTCCAAAGCTGCTATTCCTGACTCTCAAAACCATTTCGCTGTTAACTACTTCCCACGACCATTCGAGTTTATCACCTTCTCTTAATTTCCATTGCTTAACTATTGACATTGGGACGGTAGTACGCAGTGAAGCGAATCGTTTAGAGTTCTTCGCAAGTGTAGTTTGCTCACCCAATGCTCAGATCACATTCCATGTATATCATACTCTTAACCTGCTATTATACTATACCAAGTTCAATACCATATACTATACCATAATATTTAATACAAACAAGATGATATTAGAAAAGTAAGAATGACCTATACTGCATTGACTGCCAGTACTAATCATAGACTAATCTGCTATTCCCATATATCTCATAAATGTCTTGAGTTGGTGGTTATAAGAAAGGAATGTATATTTGCTTTTTATCGACTGTTTGAAGTTACGATAATAATAGTCTTCTGATTTTGGCTTGAGCGCATAAGTCGACGTCATATAATAATAACACTACCTTATCCCCGCATACTGACAAAACATGCCAGTATTATTTATGGATAATTAATAGGCATTAGCCATTTGTTGCTAAATTTCTTGTCGTGCCCACGAACTACTGATTCAAATAGTGCTTTAAGTTGTTTAGTGATTATCCCAATTTTGCCATCACCAATTATTCTATTATCAACTTCGCCTACTGGTTTTACTTCAGCAGCAGTTCCAGTTAAAAATAATTCATCAGCAAGGTACAATTCATCTCTAGAAATATCTCTGATCTCGTAAGGAATATTGTGTTCCCTTGCTAACGTCAATATGCTGTCTCTTGTAATGCCCTCTAATGCTCCAGATGTTATTGGGGGTGTAATCAAATAACCATCTCTGACAATGAATATGTTTTCTGCGCTTGCTTCTACTACCATTCCGTTCATATTTAGCATGATTGCTTCATCAAATCCTGCTTTTAATGCCTCAACTCTGGCTAACGCAGAATTTGCATAATTTGCTGTCGCTTTAGCAAGCATGGGCATTGATCTATTGTCGATTCTGCTCCAGTTTGAAACCATCAGCCGCACCCCATTTCCACTCTTGTCCTCTTTTAGATACTCATCCCATTTCCAAACGGCAATCGCAATAGAAACTTTATTGGGAAGAGGATTAACACCCATTTTGCCATAACCATAATATGCAATTGGACGTACATAGCATTCGTCGATTTTATTTGCCCTAATGGTATCAATCACAGCGTCTTGTAATTGCGATTTGGAATACACAAGATCCATAAAATAGATCTTACCACTGTCCATCAATCGTTGGATGTGATCAGGCAAACGAAAAATTGCTTGACCATTTATGGTTTTATAACAACGAATACCCTCGAAGACAGCTGTTCCATAATGCAAGCCATGTGTAAGGATATGGATCTTTGCATCGTTCCACTTTAGAAGGGATCCATCCATCCATATCTTTCCTTCAGCCATATTATTTTACTACACTATCATGAATTTTACGTCGCCTTGCATGAATTGCCCTAATTGCATCTCTTACATTGCTATTATTGTCTTCTACAACTATCAAAATTCTTGATGTCTCTTCTTGGGCATCTAAATTTATTATATTAATATCGTGATCACCTACTGTGCTAGTAGCTGTAGATGCAATTTTTGGCATTCGCCACATCTGATCACCAATTAATGTAACGACACCTCTTCCATAGACAACTTCTACTTTAGGGTAATATGCCTTGAAACGGCGTTCTTGTCTTCTAACATAATCTGCGTCAAGAAAAAGCAATCTCGTAATTTCAGTGTCATCTTTTTTATATGGAGATAATTTTACGAAATCGTGGTATTGCTTATCTCTTTCAATCGATGCTATCAAGTGTGAGGCTGCAATGCTCTCCATTCTTACAATCGCGCAGTTTCTCTTTCCTGTAACAATCTTTAATAAATTGTTTTCATCGAATGGTGGATTTTTCTGGATCGTCGTGATGTTAGATGGATCTGCAGTGTCTGTAATAATCATGGGAATGTCTAAGTTGTTGTCGTCTATCTCCTTTATGGCAATAGGATCAAGAATTTTCATCCCAAACATACCAGCAAGTTTTGCTTCATTATAGGATAGATACCTTACATATTCAAGATTGTCGTTTACCACCTTAGG
>JBKPMB010000334.1:0-8672 GCA_046731995.1 Thermoproteota archaeon
ATTCTCCCATAAATCGTTTCCAGTGTTCTGGTACTGCTTTGGCAAATGTTATAAGGTTGCTTGGACTAAAGGTGTCTACAGCTGCCTTCCAGTGATACTGTGCTAATCTGGTTATGCAACTTAAAGTTGCAAAACCTCCAAAACTAGTACCAAATACTCCTATTCTATTGGCATCAACCCATTGTTGTGATTTCAACCATTTTATTGCATATTCCAAATCATTAAGTTCGTTGCCTCCCCAGTCATGATATATTTTTTTCTCAAAGCTTTTACCATAGCCAGTGCTTCCACGGTAATTAGGAGCTAAAGCTACCAATCCATTATTTGCAAGATACTGATAGAGTCCCGAGTAACGATACGAGGGTCTTTCCTGGCGAGTAGGACCACCGTGAATTGACAGTATGGCTCCAGCTTTACTATCTATGATATCTTTTGGTTTATACAAAAACGCTGAAACTTCAAGTCCATCAAAACTCTTGTATTTGATTAAGTCTGGTTTTATCAACATGTCTTGTGGTATATCTCCTATAAGCGAATGACTGATCTTTTGAATGCTGTTTTTATTATTATTTTTATTTTTGTAGTCGTCTTCTTTGTTCTTATCAATATGTACAATTTATATGTCAGATGGCGAGTTTGGAGTTGTCATCATAATACCAATTCTCTTTCCATCAGGAGATAGTTTTAGATGTTCTATAACCCCTTTTAGTGATAAAGTAGTAATTTCTTGAACTTGTCCATTCCTTAAATTTTTAGTAAATATACTGCTATATCCATCAACATTTTCAGTCCAGGCAAGTATTGTACCATCAGAACTAAGATTCACTAATTCTATATCGTGTTGTGGTGTCAATATCCAGTCAAGGTTAGATTTACTAATATCATAAAATGCTAAATTTGCAAATTCTCTTTCTAAATCAGATATTACATAGAAGCCTTTACCATCTGGCGACCATGGTCCTACAGTAAATCGACCCTTCTGCGTATTATCCTCTGAAGGAATAACCTTTACCATCTCGCCATTTTCTATATTAAGAAGCCAAATGGCAAAATCACTAAGAGTAACTAATTGAGAACAATTTAGTTTTTTGTTATCTGGAGACCAATATCCAGGTATATACCATCCTTCTTTGTTAGTAATACAAGATGATTCATTATTACTACTGTCGATATTAGTGATGTCTTTTACATACACGAGCATGTTAGAAGGATTATCTTCATTTGATCCATATGCTATGTATTTGCCATTATGACTAAAACATTCAGGCCCCCACTCATGCCTTACCTTTAAATTTTGAGTTATCGGTTCTGGCCAAGAGTAAAATGCGTCTTCAATCTTGTAAATCTGAAAGTTTTCTGTTCCCTGATGGTCTGCGAAGAAAATAATGCTATTGTCTACAGGAGAAGGAAAAAGTGCCGCACGGCTTCATCAATAAAATTGGTTAACTGATAAGATGTATAAGGTTCACCATTTGAACCTAATATGGAGAGCTGTCTCCATACATTAAACTGTCCGCTTGTATCAGCAATATATATCAGCCATGATGGGTCATTTTTGAGAAAGTCAAAACCAGTATAGATTCTAACTGAAGCAAATCTTTCGAACGGATATAGTCTTCGTAGTTGGCGTTGCTGTTTATCATTGACTTCATTATTCATAATATATTTTTCAATCAAGAAATATTAGTAAGTAAATACATATATATTCGTAATTACTATGCGAATAGACAACTATTGTAACTGCTGTAGTTGTGACATTAGCATTTGCAATTCACGGATGCTTTCTAGAGGACTTTTACCATATTGTGTAACTAAAAAGTCAAAAATGATTTTCTCACAATCATATAGTGGTTTGTCATTCCCATCTTTCTGTGGTAAACCAACAATATGATTAAAGCAGCAATCTCCATTTATTCTTATGTCTTCTAGTTTGTGCTGCTGTTTATCCTATATCCAGAAATGTTTGTCTTGCAGTCTTTGAATTAGCTCATTGGTTGTATTTTCTTTCAGCGAATGTGAAGCTAACTTGTGTAAGTCTTTGAATACTATAGCCACTTTGAATGAATGTAATTAGCTCAAAGTTAGCTTTATCCTTTTGTTGTTGTTATACTAGGTTATATTACTATCACCTTATGCTACAATATCGCATAGATAGTCATAGTAGAATGCATCATTTCCGCTATAGTAACATTGCAAAAGATGACTGCAAACAAATGCAAATGACTTATAGTGAGTGCATCAAAAGCACAAATTTTATGTTTGGATAAATCACTCGTTCTAACGTGAAATCACATGAGGCTTGAAACTAATGAAAATAGAGTCATAACAAGAATAACAAGAAGAATCATCAATGGCAGACAACAGCAATACAATACGATAAGAAAGATACTTCGTTAGATGTTAATAAGTGAAGTCCCAACATGATTTGTAAAGACAAGTGCACAAGGTACAGGGTTCGTAAACCTCCACCTACTTTGAGCAGATATGCTGCAGGCCAGAAGCGCTGTCAAGTATGTTCAATATTTATACAGTGGAAAGGTGTACAATGTCCATGCTGCGGTAATACTTTAAGAACAAAACCTAGACGTTATGGCCATGATGCATTAGTGGAGCAATAATAACGATAGTCTAAATGAACTTGTACCTAATTGTTGTTGCATGCAATATTTTATTTAGCGCTACCACGAGAATCAATATGGAGTTCTACAAATACAACTAAGCAAATCGAAAGCTAGTTGCAATATCGACTAGTGAAAAGATCTGAAGCATTACTACCAATTCTAAAGTCAATTACAATAGATCAAAAGTCATATTAGAACAGTTATGCATTTCTTGTTTGTCCTTGTCTAAGGAATAGAGACGCCATGTGTTCCCGCCACAAGGACAAAAATCTGTGAGCATGACTCCCCCTTATGATTCGCTCCCCGACACCATAAGGGGGTCGCAGTAGTATATGATCATTATATAGTTGTTATTACAGAGCCAGCAGAATCGGAAACTCGTTTGCAAGTATGACATGGTTACTCCCTCCTTCCTTATCTAGTGTCCCAATGTATTATATCTGCAGCACGAACTATTTCGTTTCCCAAATGAGAGCGATTTGTTATCGATAATCCTTGGGGAACAGACTAATCTTCAATGTACCAAGAATGGAGCCACTACAACAGCTAATATTGTTGTTGCTATCAATGCAATTAGGAAAAGTCGTTCACGTGTTATTTTCATATCTAAATCATAGATCAAAAATGAT
Source organism: Thermoproteota archaeon (assembly GCA_046731995.1). Taxonomy (GTDB): domain Archaea; phylum Thermoproteota; class Nitrososphaeria; order Nitrososphaerales; family Nitrososphaeraceae; genus JAFAQB01. The sequence goes on from JBKPMB010000334.1 coordinate 3,251, forward strand.
CAAAATGTAATTTAAAGCTAGATTAGCTAAATCTAGAACACTGTTTGTCTCCCTGCAGTTAGTTGGTCTTTGCTATAGTTATCATCATCGCTGGTTGAATCTAATGCTAGTCTTTTATGGTGGTCTTGTTGCTTGTTTCTGATATAGTGTAATGCGCTATCTATTGTTGTAGCGTTGGACAGCAATTCCAGCTTTACCAAATGCTTATCCTTGAATAGTTCCATTGCCTGCACCTTTTCTCTGTTATCGTCAGATATTGTTAGATAAGAAGGAAGACCTCCTATGCTAACGCAGTTGTCCTTCAATATATGCAGAGGTTTGTTGAAACCATAAGCTATTCCAGTTTCCGCATGGATCCATTCCAAACTTTTCCAAGTTTGGGTTATTACGTCTTGTGTTCTTGGTGTGGCTATCACTAACAATGCGTCACTCATCAAAATTTGTCTTCGAACTTCAAAAGCCACTTGATCATCAGGAACTTTAACTTCTATACCAACAGTAACCGTGTAAAATCCCCATTGACGTATAATAGTTGCAATGCGATCTCCTATTTTCAGGTCCTCTGGACGGATTCCTCTAGATAGAAATAACCGATAAACTGGTATTGGATATATAAATAACATAGATTGATTTTTCTTCCAGCGATAGTGTGGTTCCCAAACATGGTTAACATACTCGTGAATTACGTATTCCATAATGCATTTCCTATTGCCCACTAACCGTGGAAGTTGAAAGCGCCATACTCCAAGATACTCGGTTTTCTTAGGAGCAATAGGTCTGTAAACAGACTTGAAATTTATATATCCCAAAATCAAAATTTAAAACTATATCTGAAAGGTATAGGTAGGTCACCCCCATATTTTTAATCCATACATTCATTATGACAACTTCTCCTGGTAAATATGATGTCTTGTCAAATTTGTAATTCAATTGACAATGGACCAATTTTGCCATGAATTTACCAAAAGTCAGATTAATACTATATCATAAAGGGGCAATAACATAGGAATTCAGAAAACTTGGTTTCTTGTTACTTCCCTAGTCTGCTCTTCGTATTCTTCTTCTAGCTGGTCTTCATCCTCATCAGAGTCAATTGATTCTTTTTCATCTTCATCGCTATTATTCGAAGTTGACTTCTCTTCTTTATCTTTGGATTTCTCTGATACAAACCTAATAGTGTCATCAACTATAGTAGCATTCGTAACTAAATCAAGCTTCATGGAATAACATTCCTTTGCAAGTGATAATGCCTGTATCTTTTCTCTTTTATCCTCTGTATTTTGTGCTGTATTCCATGCTTCTTTTGTAATTGCATTTAACCCAACAAGACATTTCTCATATTCTTCTGGCAGCTGCTCGTCAATGTATTTTTGATTTTCTCTTTAGCTTGCTGTCTTAGAATGAATAGATCTTTGTTAACAGTACCTATGCTTACCTTCAGTATCTGAGATATTTCTGGCTGGCTATGGCCTTGACTATCAAAACTGGCCACTATATAGGTGCCAATCCATTTATGGAGCGGGTCCGACTCTTCTGTTCTGCGGCTACTATTAAGATATTGTAAACATCATCCTTTGTCATTTTTGAAAATGACTTTTGTTTATGAAACTTGGAAAGGTAGCTAAGTGTTCGAATCTGGTTTGTCCTATGATGGATAGAGAGATTGACTTCAATATTTATAGCAAGAATGAAATCAGCTATTGTCTCTGCATTATGACTTTGTTGTTTCTTTAATAGACGAACATAGTAATCTTGAAGACCAGTAGTCACTGATTCAATCTTATCATCTAATCGTGTTTTTTGTATGGTTGACTAGTTGTTGCTGGCGTAGTAAGAAGATGTTGAAGGTAACGATGATGATTCCGACCAAGATGAGTTAACCATGCTATAGCTCCTTAGACTTCTAGTTTACACATAAACATTCTCATTATAGGTGATTACTTATACACAATCAATTGTAAATCCACTTTGATCTAGACGCTACTTAATATATAAAATATCGTCTTATAAGAATAAGATATCGATTAACTATCAATAAGTTAAGATGCATGTTTTAAAATCTGAGAGTATTGATTTACTATAGGTTTGCAAATATTTGACCGTTCTAAATATTTTTTATAATAAAATTAATACTTAATAAATGGACTCATAAATCATTATTAATCCATGTAAGCATAATGTATCAAATAATTATCAGTATACTCTTCAGCAAATAAAAAACAAAGTTTATTTTCTGCAGAGTATAATATATGACTACAGAAATCCACCAGTTTCTGTGGCCCTACCCTCTAGTTTGCAGTGGCAGACTTTAGGTGGGCCCGTTAAATAATCAGCTGGCTCATGTGAATGCATTTCTGCACGTAAGCCAAATCTAGAGAAATTAAGGCATTCAATAGAGTAAGACAAAAGTATAGACACTATTTTATAATTAAAATTCGTATTGTATGCAGAAGTTGCATACTGAGGATCTAATTGATTTTTATCTTCCAAGGGATCGCAAGATATTACAGCTAAATAAAATCAAAGAAGCACTCGTTATATCTACTGATAATGATTATCACCTAGTTAAGGATAGGTTTAGAGGAGTTGGTAGCGTTGATACCATTCCTTTATTAACACCAAATGATTTTGAAAAACTAGCTCAATATTACTTAGTATGGTACAAGCCTAACAACAATAATGATAGAGGCTATAGTGGTAATGGATCTGTTAACTTCCGTCTACGTGAATATATCCAATCATTTCAAAACAAGGAGGAACGGACAAAATTGCCTTATAATGATAAGGTATCTGAAATTATTGGAAACCTAAAACACGGGTGGAATTACACTATTGAAATAATAGTTGCTTATGACACCTCTATAAATGTTGGATTAATACTTGAGAGTGTAAGTCATGCTTTGGCATTATGCTATCTAAGGTTGGATCAATATATTATAAAATATCGTGATATAATAATCTGTATAAAAGTAGGATTATAAATAAGGATATTTGACTGTCCTCTGCTATTAAATGAAGTTACTAGAATATCAAGGTAAGGAATTATTTGATGAGTATGGCATAAGGATTCCAAGAGCACATCTTGTCAGCGATGTAGAACAGGCAAAACAGTCAGCAGAAAAACTTGGTTACCCGTGTATATTAAAGTCACAACTTTCTGTTGGGGGAAGGGGCAAGGCTGGTGCCATTCTGAAATGTAATACAGAATCTGAACTTGTCCCAATATACAATGAACTTATGAATAAAGACGTGAAAGGCGAACTACCCACTCATATTTTAATTGAGGAAATAGTAGATATGAGAGGAGAACTCTATCTATCACTTTTCCTTAATAGAAGCAAGAGGGGCTACTCCTTAATTGCATCAGCAGAAGGTGGGGTCGAAATCGAGAATGTAGAAAATAAAATAATCATAGATGTATCAATTGATCAACTATCTGCAGATATCGTAGAAGACGTAGCTCATAAACTAAAGCTAAGAGCAAAGACTAAAGCCTCATTTACTGAGTTCACAATGAAGCTATCGAAGCTTGTGAGAGAAAAGGAAGTGGAGCTTGCAGAGATTAATCCAGTAGGTATTCTAAATGATGACTCTCTTATCGCACTTGATTCAAAAATCATTATAGATGACAATGCAATGTTTAGGCATCCTGAATTAAAAAAATATGAACATATTTCGGAATTGGAGGCACAGGCTAAAAAAAATGGATTTTCTTTAGTCGAGTTAGATGGAAATATCGCAATTATTGGAAATGGTGCAGGGCTAGTAATGTCAACGTTGGATATGGTCTCAGATGCTGGCGGTAAAGCAGGATCTTTCCTTGACTTTGGCGGTAGTGCAACAACTGAAACAATATATGAGGCATTAAAAGTAATCAGCAATTTAAAAAGAATTGATGCAATTCTCGTAAACCTGTTTGGTGGAATAGTAAAAACTAACCTCGTTGCACAGGCTATTCTCAATGCGTATGACAACAATCTAATTTATGTTCCCGTATTTGCAAGGATCTCTGGAGCAGAATCCGAAAAGGCGAAAGATATATTGAAAGGAACTCAAGCGAAACTATATGATACTGTGGAGGAAGCAATAGGTGCAATGGTTAAAGAGGTTTCATAATAATGGAATTTGATAAAGCGAATAATGAATTCGATATCTTCGATATATTGATTGGAAAAGAAACTGATGAAGACTATAGGAAAAAACCTATCATAATACAGGGTATGACAGGAAGCTATGGTTCTACGCATACCAGACTAATGAAGGCATATGGAACAAACATTGTTGCAGGGGTTACTCCTGGCAAAGAGGGTCATAGTTTTGAAGGAATTCCTGTTTATAACAGCATAGCTAAAGCAGTCGAAGTATCTGGAGCAAAAATCTCAGGAGTATTTGTACCGGCACCATTTTTCTTAGACGCTGCAAAAGATGCTTTAGATAATGGAATAAAATTACTAGTTGCCATACCAGAACATGTTCCAATTAAAGATTCTATGAAAGTCCTAGAATATGCCCAAAGACAAAGGGCAAAAATGATAGGGCCTAACACTCCTGGTGTAATTGTGCCTGAAACGATGAAGGTCGGAATTATGCCAGCCCAGCCATTCAAAGCAGGCAATACAATAGTATTTTCACGTAGTGGAACGCTAATGTATGAGGTGTCTTATAACTTGACAAGAGCTGGCTATGGGCAAAAATTGTGCCTTGGTATAGGCGGAGATCCGATAAACGGAACAAATCTCATTGAAGCATTTGACATGGTAAGAAATAGACATGACGTAGAATCAATAGTAATCGTAGGTGAAATAGGAGGGGATTCAGAAGAACAGCTAGCAGACTATTTAATAAAAACAAAGTTCTCCAAACCTGTGGTAGCATATATTGCAGGAAGATCTGCGCCAAAAGAAAAAAGGATGGGACATGCAGGTGCAATTATTTATGGAAACTATGGATCAGCAGAATCTAAACTTGCCAAATTTGCAAAGGCAGATGTCCCAGTTGCGAAGCGCCCTCCAGAGATATCTGAGTTACTCGCATCAAAATTGAAGAAATAGATTATTTATATTCTATCATATTTATACATACGTAGCGACATTTTTATCAATAAATTGAAGTAATTTAATTATGAATGCCTCGCGATTTGGTAAATATGATAATTTCATCTACCAGTCTCTTGATTATTATTACATATAAAACAATCAAATGAATTGCAAGTGACTTTACGATTTAACAAGAATAATTAGCCTCAAGGTTCTTGTCTTATTATTTATTAGGCCCTAAGATGAATTATTATTAGCTTTTCTTCGTATTTCTTTGTTCTAAGAATATATTTTGTAGAACAGTAACATAATTCGAAATCAATTCACTACACTGCATTTTATCTCGATGTTTTTCAAGATCACTGCCAAGGGCCGTTGTTAAGGAC
>JBKPMB010000335.1:0-3899 GCA_046731995.1 Thermoproteota archaeon
CATTATATCCGTTAGAAGTAAATTGTAGGTGTTTGGATCTGCATTGCAAAACTCATTAATGCTTCTATAGGATCGGTAAATGCATCTACATTAAAGCCTGCAATACGTAAGATCGTTTTGTATGTGAATAGTATATCTGGGTCATCATCTACTAGCATAATAGTGGTTGCAGCAACAATGGGAGCTTTATGAGTGGAAGAAGAAAGAGAATAAGGAAAGGAAGCAGAAGGCTTTTGTAATTTTGGAATCTGTTCTTTCAAGTCATTGTTTGATTGATTTGTGTCATTGTTTTCGAAAATGGGCTTATAAGGTACATTGCAATTATATTATTGCAGTTTCTAATTAATTTCTACGTTTGTGAATGTTTATTATTATAAGTTCAGTATTTTTATGTGATTAATTCCTAAAAATTCTTATATAGACAGAAAACATAATTTTTACATATATATTGGTAATAGAATTCCTATCTATGATTGGACGAGAAAATGCACACCTCATCCACAACGAGGGGGAAAAGTGAGAGTGTTACCTTTAGAATTGAATCTAATACACTAAAGAATTTACGACATGAAGCAGAACAAAAAGATATCAGTACCAATACACTGGTAAATCAAATAATAAAGGAACACCTAAACTGGCATTCTAATGCAGCAAAAGCTGGCTTTATATCTATCAGAAGACCATTTGTTTCAAAGGTCATAAAACACCTACCTGAACAAGAAATTATTTCGCTGGCAGAATATGTAGCAAAGACCACTAATAAGGATTCTATACTGCTTATGAAAAATGAATATACCATAAAATCAGCTCTAGATTTTTTAGAATCCTGGATAAAAATATCTGGCTATCCATACAGACATCAAGAGACGAATAATGATCAGAGAAAGCAATCCTACGTTATACAACATGATATGGGAATGAAAGTGTCTTTATATTTGGCTAGTTTATGTCAATTCTTATTTGACGAATTAGGACAAAGCAAGAAAATAGAATTTGATAAAACTGAAAATACATTAGCATTTACAATCGATAGTGATTGATTAAATTTAAGATTTAGGGCAACATTTCTCTTGCTTGAATGAATGTGGAGTTATGCTAAATGAAATGTAGGCCAATGATTCATCTCTAAAATAAGAAAAGTACCATGCTATCAGATTTACCTGTGCAGGGCCAGAATCGAGATTTGCGCACACCGATGTAGCCTATACGGCAGGGATTTTGATAGTGCTGAAACACTAAACTCTCATAAGAGAATTGACCATAGCCAAGAAGGTTATCAGCCGCCTACAGGAGTAAGTTAATTGTCATATACGTAGCGTTCTTTTTTCAGCGAGTCAGCCTGGGTAATTCCTATCCAGACGAGTTAGTTGTATTACTTCCCAGATTCGTGGTCTTCTATGGTAGTAGTACTGGTTGTTCTGCATCCTATTGTACTTAATTCAGATTCGTTTAGTAAGAATGCAAATATTTCACCATTGCATTCTGTAGATTTTAGCGTGTACCCGTTGGCCAAAGGTGTCTCTATTTCATTTAGCATTTTCTTTAGACTTGCTCCTTCATGTACAGCGGGATCAGCACTTTTAACTATCATTGATAGACTGTCGTGCCAGTTTGTCATACTTTATCTAGTCGTTGCTTGTTTTATCTGCAGTTGGATTCAATTATAAATCATGTTCGCCAGTTTATGTGATTTCTATCTATCAGAAGCATGTCAGCTAGAACAAATGTCACTAGCGAACAGTGGCTAGTCGTTCCAGTACTCTGGATGAAAGAGAGATAGAAGCTTTGACTAGTTTTAATTTTGCATACTCTTTAAAACTGCTATAGCTTTAGTGTCCTAACTCTTTCGATTATCTTTGAATGATCAGCTTCTGGTTCTGTAGTTATGTAAAGAAGATGCTCATCATCTAGTGGCATAGTAATACGTTTAAGCTTTTCATATTCAGCCAATACATATTTTCCTTTTCCTATTTTTGATGCTAGCTGGGTACGGGTTTTCCATGAATTCACAGCCAGTTCAAGTGATTTTTTGCTTTCTTCTGGTGAAAGTAAATTTTGTACTCCTGCTCTATGATCAGAATGCATTATTTTACCTTCTGAATCGCAAATAGTTACCAGTCTTATCTTAGGATCGCTGTTCATGGTATCTTCGTAAACACGCTTATAGTCCATCACTGTATGATACATTAAGCTAATTTAATAAGATTATTGACATTGATTTTTATCGTGTGGTTGCTTAAGATTTGATTCGAATTAATTCAATAAAAACATTGTACCTTTGAAATATCTCTTTAAGTGTGTTTTCTTGCTTCAAATTAGAAACCAGCTTTTGTAAGTCTTTGAATACTATTGCCACTTTGAATAAATGTAATTAGCTCACAGTGAGCTTTATCCTTTTTTTGTTTGTATACGGATATTATACTGGATGTAACTTTGATTTTAGTACCAGATTTTTATCTGCTGTATGTAGGAGTATGTTTACCGATATATGAGGAAGACAACAACAACTACATTCCGTGAAAGATGCAGAAAGAATGAAGTCCAAATTTACAATGAGTGCTGTAATTGCTGTATACCATGTTGGTATGATATGACAGATCCTAATCTAAGGGAAAACAAGTAGTAGTGGTAAGAAATTTAATTTCACTTATATCTGATATTATATATTCTATTAACAATTCTAACGCGATACCAAGTCCATATTTGCGGTCTAATTTTTTGACAAGGTTATCGCGGGGAAAAGGTCGTAGATTGAAGTTATCCCACAAGTATCCAAATACCATATTACTTATGAAAAAACAATACCTACAACTACATTATATATCCACTAAGATTATCATTTAAAGAAAAGGTAATCTTATTATTGACTAGTATTGGATATGGAGTGATGAGTATTGAAAAAAGGTGGTAGTGATATCTATTCATCACCTGATTATACTAATGCAGTAGCGAAGCTATATGATATCGACCCTATTTCCAAAGGTTCTAATTTTTTCTTTGGAAGAAAAAAAGATGTTGGACAAATAATCTATTTTCCTGAAAGTTATAGAATTGGCTATAAGAATTTTCTTAATGGAAACCAAGTATGGGTTCAGATGGATTTTCTCTTTTTATTAATAGGCCTACTATCAGATGGGAATTGGGTTTTTCTTCCTAGCTATAGGGATGGGATAAATGATGCAAGAAATGAACTAAAATTTGCTATACTAGCAGAAGGACAAAGAAGAATATTTGAAGACAATAAAAGAGCTAATAGTGAATTAGACAAACAGCATAAAGAATTAGAAGAACTTTACGAAGAGAACAAAAATATCAAAGAAGAATTAGACAAACAGCGCATAGCAGCTGATGAATACAGAAAGGAGAAGGATGAAATGCAGCGACAGTTGAAAGAAATTCAAGATAGATTGTCAAAAATAGAACATGATACACACAATATTATGAGGAAGAATGAGGATAAAAGTGATGATCTCAAGAGACCAGTAGGGAAAAAACGTGGAGCAGTGTAATTCAATAAAGATATTCTTCAATAAGTCAGACAATACACATTGCTACAATCAGATTAGCTGTGGATTAGACTAACTAAGTCTGTAAAAGAGCAGTAGCTCTATCAAACTTTTATCTAGTATAGCTTGATTGATCAAAAACAAGAACAAATACCGGGATTTATGCAACTAGTAAAAAACATCATATTATGATTCTAGTTAGCTCCAGTATCGATTGTAAATGCTAATGTATGTTCAGTTTTATCAAATTCTATCCTCTTCCTGTTTTGTCCTAATTCGTCAAATAAGAATTGATATAAAGCAGCCAAATATATAGACACCTTCATTCCCATATCATGTTGTATGATATATGAGTGCTTGTTCTGACCATCATTGGTCTGTTCATGTCTGTAT
>JBKPMB010000336.1:0-3380 GCA_046731995.1 Thermoproteota archaeon
AAGCCAACATGTACACAATCAGCTCTCTCATATAGCAAACACTGCAATTCTCCTTCTTTTAACATCACCTCTGCTGTCAGTCAAATCGAATTGGAATTGGAATGGAATAGTACAAGCCTGCTATATAGTGTTCCATAAATGACGTGATGTCTGACATTCTCATAATTACAATCTTCATTTTATGACAAGTTTTAAGAAATGATAGGTAAAAAGTCAATAGACAATGCCTAGTCTACAAGATATGGTGTTTCAAAAATTCGATGATGAGGGTGATGCCTTAAATCAAATATTATCTGCATTATACAAATTACAGTTATAATTAAGATTAATAATAATGGTAAGATCGCAATTGCCATCACAGGAATAAGAACAATGACAAATCCGGCAAACCTATGAACTGATCCTTGAATCATAAGTTTCTTTCTTCTACTATTATTATTACTACCGTCTCCATCATGATCACTCACACTAGCTATAGTAAACTGGATAGCTCCAATTGAAAATAAGCATAATGACACAGAACCGCAGATTAGCCATTCACCTGTATATGATAAAGCTATGTCTTGAGCAGCTGACACTATATGTCTTATACCGGTTGCAGTAGATACTAATCCTACAACTAAAGGAAAGTGAGCGTAGATCCATGTTGTGTAAATCCTTACTCTCCCCCTTTCACGAAATGCGCGAATCGGAGAGCCCTCAACATTATCAAAGTACATACACCAAAGACTAAAAGCTATGCTTAGACCTGCCCCTATCGCTATGGTAGACTCTACATTCCACTCATGATCAGACAGGCTAGCCACAAGGTCAAATATAGTCTCTCCAAGCACAATTAAAGTAAATAAGCCCATTCGTTCTGGTAAATGAAAAATATTTGGAGCTAACTGTATATGCTTTCGTCCAACTAAAATTGTAGTTGAGATATCTATAGCAATTGCTAATGCCCACATCAAAAACCGTATGGGATTAGGAACAACTGCAGATATCAGCCATAAAATTGTAGATATTAGAAAACCTCGTGCTAATCCATTAGCAAGCCTACTAGCAGCAGGTATTCTACGGCCCGTTCGTAGATATTCAATTACAAGAAAACCCCTAATTGCGCCATACGATATCGCAAAATTCCCTGATGTTTCAGCCAAGTCGCCATGTATGTTGATAGTAAGAGCTGCAGCTCCCATCATCTGTAATAACACAAAAACTCGATGGACTAAATCATCTGTCTCAAACCTAGCCGCATAAAATGTAACGCCTATCCATGCCCACCATACAGGAACAAAAAGCGATATTGTTCCAAGAAACGCTGTAATAGAATTATTATTAACATATAGACTGTGACCTAACTGCGAAACAGCAGAAGCAAAAACTAGATCATAGAATAGCTCAAGCCATGAAGCATGACGCTCGCGTTCTAAGCCGCTCAATGTATACTTTATAACCTCACGAATCTCATAATCAGCTAGTTTCCTAATAACACCATCTTCTTATATGTGATGGTTCTACTTCTCGCTAAGAGTCAATTATAATGTTGTCGCAACTATCAATTATAACATGCTATAAGTGAATAAGTATTATTGCTGAATTTCTACCACATCCAATTCGAGATGTTCTCAGTGGTTAATGCAAAGATTATATATTTAAGAAATTCGGGTACACTTTTCCATATTAATACTGAGATTTAGAGCGGTAGACAACACTAAACCGCAAAATTTCCATAGAATTGTTAATTATCAAGCTCAAATAACATATGATGAAGGGATTTTTAGTAATGGATAGATGGGATGATGATCGATTTAGTGGATTTGATGGTCGTGCTAAAAGAGATGGAGCTGCAAGAAGAATACCAGGAAAATGGACTCGTATTAGAGTTGCTAAATTTGCAATAAAAGTAGGTCTTCTAATAGTTGCTGTAGTATTCTTATCTATATTCATACCACGATATGGATTAAACACAGAAATCATTCAAAGAAGTGAAGGAGTAGAAACAATACAAACTATAAGCATAAAGCTGTCAAATAACAACTTTGAAACAATAAATGATGTAACAATCCAATTTGGGGATAAGGGACGAATTCAACATATAGGCAACATGGCTCCATATTCATCAGTTATGATTACACCTGACTCTCAGGACATGAATTTCAGCAAGGTAATAGTAAAAGCAAATAATGGAAAAATGGAATCTGTCAAATTTAGATAAATTAAAACAGTATGAGAAAAACATCCATTCATATGAGGAATAAAAGCAGTATTTCTGAGTTATTAATTAATTATACAACAGCGAGAACTATAACCAGATGCTAGACAAAATGACATGTAAAGGAATATGCATACATCATAAAGCAGTGAGCCGTTATATTAAGGACATAAACGCTGTCAATATGTGATTTATTTGTACAATGGACGGCAGCCTTGAGGAAGGGCAGCTGGTTTCTGGTAACTTAAAATACTATGTTACTATAGTATACAATACACAGTCAGATACCCATTTTGGAGCTAGAAATCTTGACAACCTCAGAGAAATATAACGCTAATTTAAGGATATTCATGTCTAAATATGATGAAATAAAAAGCAAACACAGAGGAGAATTTATTGCTATATTTAATGGAGAAATCATTGGAGATACTAATCATCAAAGCTTGTTAGAAAAGATCCGCGAAAAAGTTGAAGACAAAGATATAGATTCCGTATTTAAAACTTATATATCAAAAACTGACGATATCTTAATAACGTAAGCTTCTTTTTCCTTGGTGAAAGAATATGTAAGTGGTTCAAAAACGAATTCTTATACATATAAAAAACAAGGATAATAAAATTAATTGTGGAAGCGTTGTCAATAGAGTAGTTTTAAGGAAAAAGTGAATTTAACCTTTAACTGTATATTATCCTGAGTGGTACCTTAATTTCCTTGATCTATTGATGGTGAGGTTAAGATCTCGCTACCTTTTGGATGTTTTTGTTTAGAAGGTTTTGTATTTTCAGTTGTTAGCTCTGCTAAGATGTCAAAAAATGAGTTTTGAGACACCAATAAATCATAATGTATGCTTTAAACAACATCTGCTGTAAAAGTGTTAACTTTCATCTGACAAAACTCGTTAAATATCAGGGATACTATCATTATTACTGATAGTTAGGAAACCCAAAGTCAGTATGAAGCAGCGGGAATAAGATAGCCCGCCGCTTTCAGATTCTATAGAACTTAGTTTATGTAAGTAAAAAGAAGGATCAAGAACTAATTTTTTCTCTCATACACTAATTTTTTAATTGAAGCAGTGTTAACTTTCGGCCTATAATATAATATAACAATAATATGTTTTACTTGTTGTTATCTTATTATGTTAAAGACCGCAGCAGTTTATGGCCTAACTAGTTTTAT
>JBKPMB010000337.1:0-5088 GCA_046731995.1 Thermoproteota archaeon
TCTCCACTTGTGATTTCAGACTTTGAGCCCTTGATATCAGAAGATGGAATCTTTAAGGAAACGAGATCAACGAAAAATGTATTACAAAGTTGGTGTAAATAAGCAGGAGCAAAAATAGGTATGGAAAAGGAATAGTCTGGCGATAGTTAGTTTATTAACGCTAAAGCATGTGCTGTTAGTAGTAGCAGCAATAATAATCACACTAGAAAATTAACAAGGATATTTCTTACGCAATATTATCTTGACAGGTATATTATTACTATCCAAAAGTAATATGCAATTTGCAAATCAATAAAGGAAATCAAAATTGATAATAAAAATACAACAGTAGGAAGAATGGCCTCTAGTGAAAAAGATGTATTTCTCTTTGAGTCAGATTCTTATCTACCAATTTATTCTTTACAGCATGCAGCCAAGTCGTGGTTAGCAATGCCCCAGCCATCACCAAAACTAATGCAAATAATACAAATAAAATAGAATAGCCAAAACCTATTTGCAGATTAGTAGCAAACGGGATAAGTGTTATGAAAAATAAGAATATTAGAGTTAACCATGTCATGGTAGAATGAGAACCTACTATTTGATTGAACATTTGATGATATGCAATCCAGTATTGGCCTATGACAAAGAAACTAATAGCATAGATCTCAAATTCTGGAATTGATTCTAACAGTTTGTCAATAACTTGTGCCTGGGTAAGGTTTTGTGCTAAATTTGGTATATCAATTGTAACAGCCATAAAAGTTATAGAAAACGCAAAATAGCTTCAGCAAATGATATGATGTGCTCTAGCCTTAGCTGGGATTGCATTGGCACAATTATTCATATCAAAAACATTAAGCGAGCGGTGTATTATTATAGTCTAAAATACTGTATGTTTATGACTTGGTCATCCTTGCTGGTAGTAGACTCCAAAGATAACTCCTTTTATTGTTGTGGCTTATTTTTGATAGTTCAAAGTGCTATCTATGTCGCAGCATTGGACAACAATTCCAACCTGATTAGATGTGTATCTTTGAATAATTCTATGGCATGCAGCTTTTCTCTATTATCAGCTGAGGTTTCCAATATATCAAATGCACGTTTCGCTATAGTGTCCAGAAACTTCCTTCATACCATTCTAAACGAGGAAGGATCAGGCTTACCTTTATCATCATCATCCACAATAATACAATCTCTTTTTAAATCTACTATCATTGCAAAATAATACTCCCTATCTTTAGAAAAGCTAGTTAAGGTCTTAATAATGGTCAAATAATATATCCAATACAACATGAGAGTTATTATTTTTTCACATGAGTCTGATGTAGATGGGCTATTTTCAGCGGCCATTGGATTGATTCGTTATCCTCAGGCCCGTACTATATTTCTGGGCTATGGAATCGAGAACTTTAACAAAATGGCAGATTTTGTTTATTCTGCTGTCTCTCCCAATAAAGAAGGAGGCATTTTTATTATTTCAGACCTTGGACTTAATGATAACCTAATTGACCTTTGTAAAAATATATTTTCAAATGCAAAGAAAAATGGATGGCAAACAATCTGGGTTGATCATCATCTATGGTCACAGAAAGCGATAGACACACTTAAACCATATGTTGAACTTGTAATTAACAGTTCTGGCCAAAAATGTGCGGCCGACCTGATGTATGAAACTTTCTTGACAGGAAACTATACTGCAGCTAAACTCTCTAGCATAGCTCATACAGTAGATTTTTTTACAAAGGACCAATATTTAACTCCAATCTCTGAGCTTATTAGATATTATCATAATTTTTCAAACTTCTATGACAGACTTTCGGACCTTGCACAAAAGTCTGCTACGGGAATTTTATGGGACATTGAAATGCAAGACCAGTACAACAAGTATGTAAGGCTGCGTGACGATGCAAAACAACAGATACTTTGCACGATGCGCATCAAACAACTGAAAGACTTAAAGGTCGCATTTGTACAATCTTCACCGTTTATACAAACCAGTTTGTTCTCCGAGGAAGTTTTTCAAAAAACACAAGCAGATCTCGCCATGTTTTATAGTAGCGAAGGCAAGGTAAGCATTAGGCGAAATAACGAAAAAATAGCATGTAGCGATATCTCTGCTAACTTGTATGAAGGTGGAGGTCACAAGTTCGCCGCAGGTGCAATTCTTCGTAGTAATCCTATGGATGTCGAAGCTGTTATACATGAGCTAGAGATAGCAATATTAGATGCCCTGGACAAAAATAAAAAGACAAGCCCTATTAGTTAAGTGAAATCAAATAATATATGTGTCAATAATATAGCTTTGATCGAAAAGCTACTGAGGTTCTATAGTAGCATACTGCATAACAGAATTATTCTAATGCACGCGAATATATGTCGAATAACAGTGCTCATTCTTACATGGTACTGAGTATCAAATTCGTTGTACTTTGGGTTGCCATCACCTAAAAATATGGACTCGTTGTAGATTCTCTTGCTTGTTTAGAAAGGACAACAAAAAAACCTAAATGGAAAATAGAGTATGAATACTTGATATACGAAGTTTACGATTCGGACAAGAAATTAGCAGGATATTTTTTCCACAATATAGCTCATTACAATACGAAAGTACTAGCAATAAATAACAAGGAGCAAGAGCAGTGGGAGGCGTAGGAGGAGGAAGAGAAGAAGAAGAGGATCAATTATCGAAAGAATGAATAAAGCACATAAAAAAATTAGGGGAGGCAACTTATGGTTCCTATGCTTAGACTTAACTTACTTGATAAGCCAGAAGGTACAAATCTGGATTATGCTATTGAAGCCTTAGATGCAACTCAAGAGAGCTAAGATATGGAAAGAGTGGCTAGAAGTAAATCGTACAGATTGGATCTGTCGCGGATATTAGAATTCATGCCACGTAACATAAAATGCTAAGCATCAATCAAAAAGAATAGAATAGTAAAAATATCTAGGCATTGACTAGGGATTAGAAGTCAGTGAACCAATACTGCTTCTTTTAATACAGTAGCCAATACCATTTTAGTAACTGAAGCAACGTAATCCATGTCTACAAAAGACACTTAGTCGGTAGTACTATGATAGTGTGTATTTTGATCTGTTGCTCCTCCATCATATCCTCCTACTGTTACGTATCCTAATGCTTCGAAGGGCATATAGTCGCTATCATCTATTGGACCTAGCATAACATCAAGATCCGTATAATCTAGTGCTATTTGTTCCATCATATCAGTAAACGTCTGTGAATCTTGATCATTAATTGGCACTTCGTTGCCCATGTCCCGTTCGATGGTAACAGTATGTTTTCCATTTGCTGGTGGAAAACCAACCATATCCAAATTAATTAGTCTATGAAGATCTATATTATCATCTTTTAGCTCTCTAGCGTAGTGTTTTGATCCCCAAAGACCTTGCTCCTCGCCTGAAAAAAATACTAATTGAACGGTTTTTTCTAATTTTAAATTTGAAATTAGACGAGCTATTTCTAAAATAACTGCTACTCCGCTAGCGTTGTCGTCAGCGCCTGGAGCTCTGGAACTCTTATCTTCAAGATCTTCCATCCTTGAATCATAGTGTGCGCAGACAAGAATAACTTTATCTGACAGCGATCCTGTGTTCTGACAAATGATATTTTTCAACTTATATCCGCCTTCTTTATAACTATGAAAACTAATACCAGCTTGACTTATCTTCCCAAGTTCCTCTTTTAACCAATTAGCCACGTCGTCAATGTAATTTGATTTGCTGTGCCTAGTATGAAATGATGCTAGATCATTGATCCATTTTTCAATATTATTTCTAGACACTGAAGATACGATAGATTCTATAGATTTATCGATAGACGACGACCTTGTCCTTTCAGGACGCCTTTTCTTGGATCGTATTGGTGGAACTGGATTGCCTTTCCTCTTGTCTGGTGGAGGGTACGAGTTATTATTATTGTGTTTCATGATTTTTATATCAGCACTTGAATAGTTTTAAGAGAACACATTTCATGACTTGTTGTAGCATTACAACACAACACAATTATTTGATTTAACATTGTCATTATCCAAGTTGATCGAATGATAAACCCGTTCTCTTGTTCTTTCTTTTTTGATAAGGAAAGATTCCACGACGAACAAATACATCCCTCATAACCTCTTCATTGCGACCTTGATTCAAATTTTTATCTGCAGTAATTAGCGCGTTTGCTGCGTTTTCAAATGTGGCTGTACGAGATAGCAGAAAGTGATGAGCTATTACAAGTGTGTCTGTAATTTTGCGACCAAGAGCTGCCCGTATTTCCCACAGACACGCTGACCATATCTCGCCGTCGCATAAATCAAATCACAGAATCTTTAGCAGAATTATGATATAGTTTTTTTGTATTATGTATTCTGGTCAGTTTCATCCTCATCATAATCGTCATCATCGTCTTCTTCTAACTGATCCTGTTCAGCATCTTCTAGTTCATGGGTTTCGTCTATAATTTCTTCTCTTTCTGCTTCGTCACTCATGCTATTATCAGAAGAACTAGTACTAGTATAAGAGTACATCTTTATTAAATGCTCAAGTTTATCATTTTGAAGATTATCAGCCTCTATGTTTGATACTGGAAGTACAACAGGATATGACTGCTTATGTGCAGTTATTAGATAAAATAGATACTCCAAGCTAGTAATACTACTTTTAACTGTGTTGCATTCCCTACCTCTATCCGCATATACACAATCTATTGGCTATTTACGTTGAACCTGAAGTGGTATGAACTTTCCTTGTTCTTGAGCAGTCATCACGTAAAAATATGGACTCATTGCAGATTCTCCTTGTTTTGTTTGGAAGAAACAACAAGAAATCTAAATGGAAAGTGGAATATGATTATTCAACATACAAGGTTTATGACTTGGACAAGAAACTAGCAGGATATTTCTTTCCCCATTATAATTCATTACGGCATCAAAAAACTAGCAGCAAATTAGAAGAGCAAGAAGAAGAAGATAAAATTATTGAAGAAATGAACAAATCACATGACAAGGTCAGAGGGGGCAATCTTATGCTTCCAATGCTTAGGCTCAATTTGCTTGACAATACAGAAGGCATGGATCTGGATTACACTATTGAAGCAAT
>JBKPMB010000338.1:0-10254 GCA_046731995.1 Thermoproteota archaeon
TGCCAGCCTCGGAAGACCTGCTTCTGCGAGGTCCAGAGGCGTAATAACTTCCAGTCCAACCTTGGCTGCATTGTCTAACTCCTCGGCCTCGGCTGCTCTTGTTCCTATTAGCACACTGTTTTTAAAATCGATGAATTCTGAAGAATCGGTCATTACCGATCCGTAATAGTTATTTGTAGAAGAGACAAAGTCTGGATGCGCATCAAAATAGAATATGGACATTTTGCCTAACATTTTGCCGATTTGTTTAAGTGCTATAGTGGTTATCGAATGGTCTCCTCCCATTATTATCGGCAGCTTTCCGTTTGATATTAGATGGCAAATTAAGCTAGGTAGTCTTTCTCTTTGTACATTACCAAAATCTAGTATCTTTTTATCGGACAAACTTCCTCGCATAGGGCTGGTAGCAATAATCTTACCATCCCTTTTGAAAAACTCTGATTGATTCGAGGCTAGGCGAATAATATCTGGTGCTCTACTTGTACCTCTACGCTCGGCATGTGATCTTGATTCATCTGGAACGCCTATTAAGACGATGTCGGCATCTGACAAAGTTTCTACGGTCGATCTATAAAATTTGATCATGTCCTTATGCTATGATTAGAGTTATAATCTTGGTATATAGCGTTTCAACAATATACCAGAATTATTATGTATGCTATTTCATAGCCGAACTTTTTATTCCATGAGTTAGTGATGACCGGTGACTGTTCATAATAGACTTTTTAACACAGTTTACGTTACTTATATACAATCTGCTGAGCCAAAACTAGGCGTTGGAGCCGTAGAAGTTATTGAATAACGGAAATCATATGTGCTTAAGGATGAAACTACAAATGAATATTATCACGCAGTGGATTTTTATTCTAGGTGTAGGAACAGTATGTTTCGATATTTGTCTATTTGTTGTACATATCCCTATAAAAACAAGTATCATTTTTTGTTATAGGTTTCCGTCTTGTTGCTTTAGGGTTACACATTAATAATAAATCGAAGTTGCAAAAAGTGCGAATGCAATAAAGGAAGATGCCTCCATATCTTTGATGTGTGAACATAAAAAAGCAAAATTGTGTTTGCAGAAGACATCTGCTCGCTGTCTGATTATGAAACGAAAGGCGACAGTTTGTCATTCGGTCTGTACCTTAAGATAAATTGCAACGGGATTGCAGCTTTAATATGATGACAAATACATGCAAGCGAACATAGCACGCAATCAATATACAATGGTATACCAGTAGACCCTAGTAGAGTTAGTTCGAAGACGAAAAAATCTTAGCAATAATGTTGTCTTAGTAATACCAACAAATGCTGACAATCAGTCTAACTAGGCCAGTACTCCAGTAAGCCTACAGAATGCCTGGATGACCTAACTGCTTAAGGTACAAAGCGAGGACGCAAGGACTAGCCATAAAGGCCCAAATGAACAAATACTTGCTTGACAACGTAAGAACGGATTCGATGGTGGCCAGACAGGATGGGGTCATGCCTTCTAAGCCCAAGTGTGTCGTAATGGTGGATAAATCACTACTAATAATTAATTTTGTTTCAAGTTCTAATAAGGGCGATTAGTTATATACATCGGAAGCAGCTTTTCAGATTTGAATAAAATACATTTGTATCGAATAAAATGAAAATAAACGGTATCTATTAGTCTTTTTCAGGCCTCACTACCGTCTTTGTGACTTTCATTGACGCCCAATTGTTTTTTGTAAATCTTCAATAGAATCTAATGCGAGTGAACAAGCAAAGTTCTTGCATACAAATGCCACCTCTGGTTTATTTTTGGTGCTAGAAGGTATATTTCTGCCAGAAAACAAGGGGTAATTCTGCAGTTTTTCTAGCTCTCCGATATCCTTTATGACAATATTAGTTCCGTCCGGAAGAAACTGCTTATT
Organism: Thermoproteota archaeon; assembly: GCA_046731995.1. Lineage (GTDB taxonomy): Archaea > Thermoproteota > Nitrososphaeria > Nitrososphaerales > Nitrososphaeraceae > JAFAQB01. The sequence continues at coordinate 1,896 of JBKPMB010000338.1, forward strand.
CAACCAGCTAGACATTTGATAAGATGACACTTCTATGGGTCTTTGGATTATAATTACTTCTGTGGGGCTATTATTCAAATACATAGACATGGTTGTGAGTAGATGTCCAAAACCGAACGGATTATTTAGTGCCGGTCTGCTTGCAGCTTTAATGATCTCTTCAGCCTTTCGAAAATAATCTTTATTTTGGGTTATCTTGAAAAGTCTAAGCAGGTTATATGCTGCCACAGAATTACCGCTAGGAATAGCAAGATCGTAAAAATTTTTTGTCCTCGTTATAAGTTGTTCGTTGTCATCAGATGTCAGAAAAAGGCTTCCACTGCTAGTATCCCAGAAATGTTTTAGCATAAAGTCAGTATAATCTAATGCATTTTGCAGATACTCTGCTTTGCAATTAACCTCAAAAACATCTAACAGCCCGTTGATATAAAAGGCATAGTCATCTAGGTATGCGTTTAGCTTCGAAACACCATTCTTGAATGTTCGCCGCAGCCTTGCTTCGCTACCAACAGCAATTTTTCTTTCGATGAAATTTATAGCCTTTACGGCACAGTCAAGGTACTTTTTATTGTCTGTAACACGGTATCCCTTTGCGAAGCCGGATATCATAAGGCCATTCCAGGATGTCAAAATTTTGTCATCTGTTCCAGGCCTTATTCTCTTTTGCCTTATCCCGAATAGCTTTCTGCCTGCCTCTTTTAGAATATTGTGTATATTCGTAGGGTCTCTACCATATTTTTGCGACAAGCTGCTCAACGATGTAGTTATGCTAAGAATGTTCTTTCCTTCAAAGTTGCCCCCATCTGTAACTCCGTAGTAATCACAAAAGATATCGATGACCGTTTTGTCTCCTAAGTTTTCTGCTATTTCTTTTTTCGACCAGACATAGAATTTTCCTTCTTCGCCTTCAGAATCGGCATCCTGTGCGGAATAGAATCCGCCGTCCGGAGAAGTCATTTCCCGGATAACGTACCCTAGAGTACTTTCTATTATTCTCAGGTAGTCTACATTACCAGAGATCTGATAGAGTTCGGCATATAGTTGAGTTAAAAGTGCGTTATCATAAAGCATCTTTTCAAAATGAGGTACTAGCCATCTCTGGTCTGTAGAATATCTAGCAAAACCTCCTCCTATTTGATCATGAATGCCACCAACCGCCATTTTGTCTGCGGTAAACATTACGAAATCTCTGAACCGACTTATTTTTGAAATATTATAATATCGTAACAAGAAGAGAAGGTTTGAAACATTGGGAAACTTTGGAGCATGACCAAAACCACCGTAAGCTGTATCGCCCATATGAAGCAAACCCAGAGCTGCCTCGTCTAATAATGATCTGCCTATATCTGGGTGTTGTCCTTGTACTTCAATATCCATAGCCATGGAAGATAAGGCCTGCATGAACCCTGACGTAGCCGACTCGATTTCTTGTTTTCTTGTGTGATATGCCTGCGACATTTGATTCAAGATGGCCCTGAAGCTGGGCATTCCATATCTACTGTCTCCAGGAAAATATGTTCCGACGTAGAAGGGCTTTTGATCAGGAGTCAAAAAAACTGATAGTGGCCAGCCACCATTTCCAGTGGCAAGCTGACAAACCCTCTGGTAGATATCGTCTATATCCGGCCTCTCTTCCCTATCCACTTTAATATTGATGAAATTCGCATTCATTATCTTGGCAGTATCTTCATTTTCGAAGGATTCATGTGCCATCACATGACACCAATGACATGCACTGTAACCTATGCTAAGGAAAATTGGTTTATCGTCCGTTTTCGCTTTAGAGAGAGCCTCATTTCCCCATGGATACCAATCAACAGGATTATATGCATGCTGCAGTAGGTATGGGCTGCTCTCCATAATTAGTCTGTTAGATTTAGTTTTGTTATCTTTATGTTTACTGTCACTTTGCATTTCTCATCAACTATTGGCAACAATGGTATTTAACAGTCATTTATAAGCCTCATTGATTGCGAAACCTTTATGGTCATTCAGACATAATGGAACAATATTCTATTGATATATCGATATATTGCCCATGGATAAAACGCCGAATCCATCCAATGCTGCTACGTACTTGTTCTTCAAAAAGATCAGCTTAATCATTTCAGACAATGATTCTTTTGTTTATGATCTTGAAAATGAGCCTCGCAGAAATCATTGTTGCAATCATAGCAATGCCAGTCAGATAGTGTATAGCATACCATACATTTGCCTGTAGGTTTGTTGTAGTCAAAATTCTTTCTAGGCTTAGTAGGCTTGTGCTGCTGCTGTCCCCTCAATGAAAAACCCCCATAAAAACAATAAGAAACCTACACAAATACTATTATTTCACCAGGAAGAAATGTACGCTCACCGAAGGATTTTTTCATTCCTACTTGCGGCTGTTGGTCCAACCTGATTCACTGAGAATTATAGTTATATAAGGATTAACTTCTTCCATTATCAGACCTTTCCATCGGCAGCGTCAAGGATAAAGGTTTCCAGACAGAAAATGACTCTGTGAATATGGATATACACGAGGTTTCGTGCATTGTTTACAGTTTCAGTCGTGCAATTCTTATCGTCACACTTTTGTCGAACAGTAGCGTACCAAATTGCATGTAATTACATTCTAACTTTAAAGGTCACGTCTGTTTCTCATCTTTTATAAGATATAATCTTCAGCATATGGAACATCAACAATTTTGAGATCTTCAGCTGCTTCAGTATTATGATAGATCTGCTTTGCCTCCTTTACCAAATGTGTCGCGTCCTCATATCTTGCGCTAAAGTGGGTAAGGTACAGTTTTTTGACACAAGACGACTTGGCTAATAATGCAGCTTCCGTAGAAGTACTGTGAAAGCTTTCGAGTGCTTTGGCGTGGTCAATTTCGCTAAAAGTTGACTCATGGATTAGCAGATCGCAACCATAGAAAAACTGCTGCAATTTTTCTGTCGGTCTTGTATCGCCAGATATGCCAATTTTTCGGCCAGGTCGTGGCGGTCCAACTACCTGAGCTGAGTTTATTGTTTTCCCGTTTATTGTAATATCATTGCCATGCTGCAGATCATGATATAATTTACCTTCTGGTATTCCTAGTCGTTTGGCTTCTTGAATATTAAATTTTCCCGGCCTGTCGAATTCACTTACGCAGAAGGAATAAGAAGGTACAGAATGATGTGCTCGACAACACCTAATCTGATAATCTCTTCCGCATGTGATGACTCCTTCCTCTTCAATTATATGAATAGTGATATCGAAGAGGAGTCCAAAGTTTACAATTCTCATATTTTCTTTTATAAAATCTGCTAATTTTGGTTCACCAAATATATCGAGTGGTCTTTTTCTACCCTGTAGGGACATTGTCTGTAATAGTCCTAGTAAGCCTACGCAATGATCAGCATGCATATGGGTTATGAAAATTTTCATCTTTCTGTTCATACCTAGGCGAGCCTTCATGAAATTTTGCTGCATGCCTTCACCTGCATCGAATAGCAAGAGTTCTGCTCCCTTGGTCATTACAATAGATGCTAGACCCCGCCTCATTGTCGGAATGGCTGCTGAGGTTCCAAGAAATATTATTCGTAGATCTGTCATTTGGTCGATGTACCTTTCATGACTTTAAACATTCGTTAATTTCAATTGTACTGTTTGCTGCATCTGACTGTTTCGATGTTAATGTGTTGATCTCGAAATCTTGAGGAGGTTTGCAGTTTAGTATTTCACTAAAGGTCCAATTATCATTCAATAATCATGTAACATCCAAAGTGCTTTCACGTTTTTCCTATCGAGAGATTTTAAGATCAACTAGAATTGCAGTTTAGTACGTTTCCGCCTCCATAAGCTGACCATCGAAAACTCAAAATGTAGTTTAAAAACGGACTTTATACACAAAATGTCTAGTACGGAGGCAGCCTGCTAGTACCACCACAAATACAAGGCCCCATTTCAAGTGTCGCAAGATCCAGCACGTAGACGTGCCAGCATGGTTACGCCGCCTTAGGATTGCTCCCTCCCGGACCTCATCCATTTCGACGATTCATCATAGACAGTCAAATCCATGCCTTCGCACGGATTGCTGCTCATAACCATCCAACACGGCATGCTCTCATATCAGCAACACAAGCGGGAATCTTCTATCTGCGGATTTATCTAGCAGTTACTGATCCCAGCATGAAGCCGATTTCTGGTGTTGGTAGGGTACGGCTAGCACCCTGATCCTTCCTACCTCCGCAACTTCAGTGTGCAGAATGATTATATTTGTTTATTACGGATGGCACGTGGATTGATATCGATGCTAAAACGATCCTCTATATGCATTGAAGGGCGTATTAAGGTCCATAGGAGCTCATGATAAAAAGTAATAGCTTGTAATATGGACCCAGCGTTCTGATTGTCTCAAACCGTAACCTGCGTTTAGTCTTTTGTACTCATTCTTCGGTCTTTAAGCTCTTGACCGTCCTACATGCTGCACAAATTTCAGACGTGCATTCCCTTCTGCATATACCACATGGACGAGCAACGTGTATTTCCATAGTCGACTTTAATGCCTTAGAAATCTTCATTATAGAGCTGTACATATTATATTTCATACCAGGATGTTCATTTTCAAACTTGTTTAAAAATTGTCGAATCGCGGTTCTAATACTTTCGTTCATATACGGACATTCTTCTGCCTGAAAAGGAATCTCACGTTGTAATGCATAAAATACGATTTCTTGCTCATAAATCTCTGCAAACGGTTTTATCTTTTTTAATTTGTTGTTCGCGTAGAGCACAGGTTCTGGGTATGTCCAACCAATTCTATCGACATCCCCAGCAAGCATATTTATCATAAAACTTTGTACCTGATCGTCCAAGTTGTGACCTGTAGCAACAACATTTGCGCCGACTGCCTCTGCGGCCAAATCCATGGCTCTTCTGCGGAATGTGCCACACATGGAGCATGAAGTCATTTTTCGTGCCGATCTCAACGTTATTGCATCATCCATATCTATTCCGAAGATTTCCTTATACGACAAAATTTTGCTAGGTATGCAAAGGCTCGAACAAAAGTCTTGTACGATCTTAATGGATTCATCCCGATAGCCTTCGATACCCTCATCTATAGTGATGGCAATAAGATCAGCCGCTCTCTGACGACTACTTAAGATCTTCCTCATCACGTAAAGAAGTGACAAACTGTCTTTACCACCTGAAACGGCAACAGCCACTTTGTCGTTGTGATTTAGCATCGAAAATTTTGACATCGTTCTTGAGGCCTTTTGTTCTATAGAGTGCAAGAAGCATTTTTTGCAGAGGTATTCTCCGGAGTAATGTCGGTGATATACGCTAGAGCCAACTTTGCATTTATTACAAGGAGGTAGCAATAATTGGGATGACAAAACCAATACTACCTGTACGCTCAGAGATTAAATAATATTATCCTTGGGATACTCGTTATTATTTCGATGCAAGAAGCATTGCAAGAAGGACGGCTATTAACTAAGTGTATCTACAAACTAAAAGAGCCAGCTTATGTTTAACTACCATTTCATCGAAAAGATGACAATGCGGGTTCTGTTCATGATAATAGGAAATAAATAAATGCAGTTTGACTTACTGGTTAAAGTCGCTACTTTCCTGCTGCCATCAATTCTGCTATCTGGCTTTGGCTAGATACGAAGTTACCTACGTCGGAAATTCTCACGTATCTAACTTTGTCCGGCATATTTGGGAAAGTAAATAACTGTCCGCCAGCGTTGAGAGGATAGCTCTCTGCAACTCCTGCATCTACGAAGTGCTTGCCGTCCGTGGATGTTTGAATCCTGAAGAAGTTTATACTCGTGTCTCCGTTGGGAAAGGCGATTCCTATGTTACATACTGCCTTACTTGCTCCTAGATCCAGTTGAAGCCATGGACTAGATTTAGAAGAGTTACCAATTTTTCGATCATCGGTTGATGTTGATTTTACAAATGATTCGGGGTCCATGCTTTGGACTGTCCATATCGTCTGTAGATTATTATCTAATACTGTAAGAGGGGATGTGCTATTGCTGTTTTGGGATTTGGCCGAAACTTGTAGCGCGTGGAGCCTATCGGGGTTATCACAGCCCTGCCTGTCAGATAACGCGATATATCCAGTTTCGCCTACAGACCGGTCCACATCAAAATTCCTGACGGTCGGACTTGCACCGCCAGTAACGTTTACTAGCAAATATTGGGATACATACCGACCATTAGGGAAGAATGCATGTAACTCATAGTTAAGTATGCCCTCCGGGCCGACTATCTGGAAGTCATTTGGTCCGATCTGCCTTTGCGCATATAGCTCAACTGGTTGCGCTTCCATATCGATCAAATATGCGTTTACTTTTGTCGGTTCTTCATCGAATTGAAAATGTACAGTGCTACCTAACTGGATATGCAGGGGCGGATTTGATCCATCCTCTGGTGGACCGGCAGATGGGACCGTGATTTTTTTCATTTCACCGCCATTTGCCAAAACAAATGTTGACATCGCGTATGCCTTATTATCATAGATCATCTTGATCTGAGGTACATTACTAGACTCTTCTGAAGAGAACGCCTCTGCTGAACTTTTTGCACTAGCCACCATGCCCGTTAACGAAAATGGACCAGATAATGCTATTAACAGTGCAATTGTAATGTAGACAGAGCTTCGAAGACAATTTGACTCGTATATAGTTTTTATTGCAGGTCTTATATCTTGTTTAAGAAAATGCATCTCCACCCTTAACACGGTAATCACAAATATTTACGCCATATTCAATAAACTACACAAATAATGCTTACTAACAATTGTTATATCACTAAAAAATGAGAAGTCGTTACCTTGTGTGCAATGTTATCTCTGAAATTGCATGCACATTTTCACCAAACGGAGTAAGAGTAGAATGTTTTATGGAAAAGGAAGGACGAAGGGAAAGTTCTGTAATTGCCCTCCGCACGTAGAGTTAAATTTGCACCCGAATGCTTCTTGAAACTTGCTTTCTTTCAGTATGGTCTGGTTTTGCAGTGAAGGTACTTTTATGGAGTCAGTTGCTAAAGCCAATGTCAGCTTGAACAGATTCAAGTTTACCGAGATTAATGTTGCTAGGAGCATTAGGAAAAGCACCTTTTTGCTCACTACCTCCAGAATTTCCAACCCTACAACAAGATTTCTTTTTGATAGTATAAATGACTTCAGGAATTATTCGGTTGCACGATAATGATGTAGGGTTTACTATAAGATGAACTAATTATTATATTCTATAGAACAGTTATGATGATAAACGTTATGATCTTCTGATGACTATATTTTCTTTGACTCGATTCCCTTCTTGACACAACCATAGTATTTACGTTTGTCGTTCAAATAAAAGCATCGTCGACAAGTGAAAGAACGTGCCTCCTTTGGAGTTTTGATTCTTCTATGATCTTCATAGTCGGCTCTACAATCAGGTATTAAGATATCAAGCTGTTTTTTTTGCAGGACATTGAATATTGATGCAGAATTTCCAAGAACTATTTCGATCAAAATACGTCGATCTCACCATTGGCCATCTACATCTAGGACAATTCTCCCCTGCAGTACGTAACAATCCATTCTGTGGCAATGGAGGTGTTGCTTTACATTTAGCATATATAATTGGAACAACATGCAAACCTCTTCTTTGTTCTATTAGACCAAATAACCTTCAATTGTCCAACACTGCAAAGAGGACAGCTACCTAATATCATCTGTTGTTGTTGTTGTTTTTGTTGCATTCTAGTAATCGTTATCGCATCACTTATCTGATGGCCTATGTCAATCTCATTTTGTTTAAAAGAAAGGAGCGTCTCATTCAATTTGTGTATAGCACCTTCTAATACTGCAGTTCTTTTCATTTTACCTGCTTCAATTTGATCTAGTTGCGCCTCTGTAAATCTCGTAAGGTCCTTCGATACTATCTCAGGCACATAGTTGCGCATAGACTGTATAATTTCGAACCCTATGTCTGCTGACGGTAATAGCTTTTGTTGATCGTTTGCTTTAAGAACTCGAGGAGTAGTAATATTACTAATGTAGTTTCTCTTGAACAATATGCTAATAATATCTGACCTGGTCGCCTTTGTTCCGATATTTTCTTTTTCCATTTGTTCTAACAGTGTGGCCTGATTGAATCTAGCCGGTGCTTGACTAAACCTTTCGACCGTTTTTACGTCAATGTTCTTAAGAATATCGCCAACATGCAAATCTAATATCTCTCTTTTACTTTCTGTGTTAGTTACTACGACGTATGGTGTGTAGTAAAGTAGCCATCCTTCGCATACAGTTTTCCTTGAATTTGCTCTGAAGAGATACTTGTCCTTGACTTGAATAGTCATAGTCGTTAATTTAATAAGAGCTGGTTT
>JBKPMB010000339.1:0-4230 GCA_046731995.1 Thermoproteota archaeon
AAGCATCTTTTAGATACGTCTTGGTTAAGAGATATCCTTAGTATATGCGTAAAACGTAATTATATAACGACCAAGTCCAGGCAATAATAGAACAAGATTTCGTATATAATGCCACTTTGGTTGAAATAAAACAATGCTAGATAAAAGTCACCAAAATCGCTTATCTTCTTGTTAGTGACATATTTTGTCAGATTACTTTCTACAACATCAATTAACAATAACAAATATAATTATTATTGCTTATTGAATCGTTACTAATTAATAGAAATATACTTAATGCATTTTTAGGGTATTTCATACACATTATTTACTTCCATATTTCTTAAAGATGTGGCTTAGCCATATATAATGTGCTTAGTAAAAGATCTATGCTGGGTCTCTTCACCATTGCGATAGTCTCATCGCTTTTAGTTGTAAGTAGCTTCGCAGGCTCTGCATTTGCCGCTAAGAAAAGAGTATACAAAGAAGATGATGATTTGTCAACAGACAAAGACTCTCTAAAATCATCTAGTGTGAATACTTATGAGTTGAGCGAGGACACAGAAGATAAGAAGAAAAATCTGAATTCAGAGAGTTTGTCAAGGTGTGAAGCTGCTGCAGTAGCAGATGGGCATCTCACTGTAACTGAACAAAGAGAATGTTATCGTCTCGCATGTAATGATGATGACTAATTTGAACCAAACACCTTTATCTAACAGCCCTTTTGAACCAAACTCTTCTACCGCTTTTTGGGCAGCCATTTCAAGCCAAAGGCTTGACCAATTTTCTTCTCAATCTTTTGTTTATCGTCATTTTAAGTCATCATAACAGTGCATGCAAGAGAAACATTGTATCTATATAATCAATTGTACAATTTCCTCTACGTATTTGTTGCATGTGATTTAAATATGCGTGTAATTACCTCATGGAGGTACAATATATGAGAAAAAAGTTTTCATCGGGAATTGGTAGTAAATGTGAATGTATCTGTCATCAAAGACCATCTACTGATGGTTATTGTGGTTATTGCTCTAGCTCACATGTAAGAAGTTATAGAGGCAAATGAGTCTACTCTATAATAATTTTTAATGTATTATAAAGAATTAAGTTGAAGAACAGAATTTTGCTTGTTGATGATGAGCATGATAACAATCTAATATTCACAATAGGCTTACAAGATGCTTTGCATCCTGCATAAATATGATACTAGACATTCCGGTTACTGTAATATGATAAATAATATCATGACAGAGGTCATGTCAGCCATCCTCTGAACAGTTTCGTTATTAATTAGAATATATTTAATTTAGCTTTTTGTTAGTAGCCTATATATGATAACATAGCGAGAGATTACCTGCTAATTGTTAAAACAATTTAAAAAGCAGGATATTACTTACTGCAGTGAGCTCCAATGGAAAGTAAGCAGTTCGCTTTAATTTAACTGAACAAGACTTTATTATGACAAGCCCTTAGCTTTTTACTCTCAAACATTCTCTACTGGCCAAGAAGCTGGAGTAATGATCTCAACAAGATTTCCTGCAAGATCTCGAAAGTAGATTGATTCGTACCTTTATCCCAAGTAACTTCATTTTCAATTTTTATGTTTTTTTTCTTTAAGATTTGTTTGGCACTATCATAGTTTTGTTTTTCGATCTCTAAAGCAAAAGTGTATGATTGATGGTGGAGCAAAAGCTCCGTGAGCGGGAAGTTGGGTAGTACTGCTTCTGTTAATGACATCCGCATTAGCAAGCGTTTTATTCGGATTGAAAATCAAGAGCATGCTTTGACCAGCTTTGAGAAATACATATCTATCCTCTTCTTCCGAAACAAAATCTAGTCCTAAAATATTGACGTAAAAATCCTTCATTTTTACCAAGTCAGAATAGTAGATACATGTTTCCACAATCTTTCTAAAATGCAATTATACTTCATACAGAGTGAAGAACCTACATAATAAAAATGTCTTTCTTGATTAGAACACACCTTGTTAGTCAAATTAACAGAATGACAAATAGAGGCTAGTCTAATTCCTTCTAGTTCCCATATTACTGATGGTAAATGCTAATTTATTATTATATTCTTAAATTTTATAGTTGAAGTATCAGTTGCTTTATAGCTACTAGTTATCATATAGAATCTAGATGGTCGGCGATCTAAGTTAAGCATTCAGTCTTCTTTTATATAAGGAACGTATACATTTTACTCTATACATACATTGACTATTAACCCACTTCCCCCGTCAAATTCGCCAGAAAAGAGATCAGAGATACTGTATGGAGTAAATAATGCAGTAGGAAGAGGCATGTATTTTATGTCTAACGTAAAAAAGCGAATGGATATTTATTTTGATAATAGAGCTCCATCTATAGTAGTAGGAGTACCAGAATATAGAAATGGATATATTGACATAAGAAAAAGGGGTGGCAAAATAGAGCTTTTACTGAAATTACAAAAGATAATGTTAATTATTGTAAGGAGCTGATCAAATTAGTCGATGAATTACGCCATTTAAGAGGAGTCAAAGGAGGACTAGCTGTAAGCGAAACAGAGTACATGGCTACTACTATCTTAGAAGAAGCAAAACCATTGACACAGGTTATATTCAGCAGCGTTAAAGAAGTGGTAGAACAAGCACAATACATATTTGACACTTTGTGGAATGCTGCAATACCAGCTGAACAAAGGATAAAAGAAATAGAAGAAGGACTGGAGCCGGTTAGAACGCGAATATTAGAAAGCCAAGATCAAATTATAGAACAAATACGAAATCTAAACAATAGTGCTGACCATTTATCAATTTGCTCCAGTTTAAGCGGAATGGAGATGAGTTACGATCTTTTCTTTGATACATATAGAAATATTGCTAGCAAGTTTCGAAAAGAAAAGGAAAAAGGAGATTTCAATAGATTAAGGTGGATCATCAATATCGATAAAGACAATATCAAGTTAGTTAAATTATTTCTTGAAGTAGGGTTTCAAATAAGACATGTGAAAAATATACTGCCAATAAATTTTGGTGTATCTGATAAAGAAGTCGCTATTAGAATAGAAAAGATCGAACGAGGTAAAATGAGGCAGAGCTTCTTAATCAGTAATGAACCGTTGTATCTAAATCACTTCAATTCTTTGTTTGAAGAGGCATGGAAAAATGGAATTGATGCTAGAGAGAAAATAAGAGATGTTGAAGCGGGGCTGGACACTGCTAATATCGAAATTATCCAGAATCCAAAAGAAGCAATAAAACGTGCATGGGATTATCTTAAGACGTCAAGAAGCGATGTATCAGTATTGTTTCCAACAGCAAGTGCCTTTAGACGTCAAATACATATGGGTCTATTACAGCTATTAAATGAAGCAACAGAACAACGTAGAGTAAAAATTAGAATACTTATCCCAGCAAGCGAACAAATTATGCGTGTAATAAACGAAGCTATGGCTATTTGCCCGTTGGTGGATTTTAGAATTGCTGAAGAAAAGCTGCAGACCCAGATAACACTAGTATTGATTGATAAAAAACATTGTATGATTTTAGAATTAAAGGATGACACAACAGATAATTCGTATAATGCAGCAGGGTTATCTACATACTCTGACAGCAAGTCAATTATTTTGTCATATGCTTCTATCTTTGAGATCCTTTGGAAACAGAATGAGCTATATGAACAATTAAAAATGCATGATAAAATGCAAAAAGAGTTCATTGATGTAGCAGCTCATGAATTAAGAACCCCTATTCAACCTATACTTGGATTATCTCAAATCCTTCAATCTAAAATAAAAGACAATGATAATAATACAAATAACATACATTATCAAGAATTATTAAATCCTATTGTCAGGAACGCGAAACGGTTGCAACAACTTACAGAAGATATTTTAGATGTTACAAAAATTGAAAGTCAATCATTACAATTAAAAAAAGAGCTATTGAATGTAAATGATGTTATATTAGCTGTCATTACTGACTATGGAAGCAACATAAAAAAGATACACGATAATATTGTAAAAATCAATCTTACATCTAAAGACGACGTTCTAGTAATGGCTGATAGATCGAGGTTATATCAGGTTTTTGCCAATTTATTGAATAATGCTATTAAATTTACAAAAGAGGGCAGCATAACCATTACTGTACAAAGAGTACATGATGTAAATGAAGCCGTAGTTAGTATAAAAGACACAGGTGCAGGTATAGACGCCGAGATACTACCTAGGCTTTTTTCAAGGTTTACTACTAAAGCGCAAACATCT
>JBKPMB010000340.1:0-7388 GCA_046731995.1 Thermoproteota archaeon
CATAAAATGTTGGAGATCCGTTTTCACATTACTACACATTAATTAGATTTATTTTATCTCATAGAAGATACAAAAACTAATGAATAAATCAATGACTAGCCATAGTTTATCATAAGGGATTAAATAAATTCTGTGAAAATACTATAAATAAATAATTTAATTATTGTATGTTCCCATTAGCAAAAAACAAAAAAGATTTCTTTGATAAATTGTATAAAATTACCTCGCATAACTTTTTAATGGGCGAAAACTGTACTATTGATATATGAAGACCCTTGTTGAAAGGATCGATTCAGAAATCGAAAAATACAGTTTGCTAAAGCATAGCTTTTACAAGATGTGGTCAGAAGGAAAACTGTCTCTAGATAACTTGCGTGGTTATTCAAAGGAATACTTCCAATTGGTTAAAGCTGTTCCCGACTTTGTGCAAAATATTGTCTTTTCATCCTCATCGTCAACTATAAGCAAATCAAGAAGTAAAAACATAGATCAGAATCTAAAAGAAGAACGCGAACATATTGAGCCATGGATCAGGTTTGCACATGCCATTGGTGTTCCAAGAAATGAACTCATAAACCATATTGCAGCAGATAAAACGTATGCTGCTGTTTATGAGTTATCTCATCTGACTACACTATCATTAGAGGAGGCTGCAGCTGCTATGTATGCATATGAAATGCAATTGCCAAAGATCAGCAGATCAAAGATAGATGGCCTGCATAAGTTCTATGGGATGGAAAATAACAGGGATGCTACCAATTACTTTGAAATTCACGAGGAAACAGACGTAAGACATGCACAATCATGGCGCAATATCATTGAACAAACCAGTCCAGAAAAAGAAGAGGCAGCATTTAATGCAGTAATTATTTCCCTACAAGCTCAAAACAAATTATTAGATTCGGTACAAGAAATGTATCTTCACACATGCAATTAAAAATTGTCTACTTAGCAAGACCAGCTGATTAAAAATTAGATCATCTTTCATGTATTTTGACATTACTCTAAGATGCCATACAAATACTCTGTCATGTGTAGAAAGATTAGAGATATGCACAAAAATATCCACCTGTGTAGGCATACATATATGAATATAAAATTATGTATTTAATGTGTAAGAAAGGATTTTATGTAAATGAATATTAAGATTTGGCTAGAGCTCCGGTGGTGTAGAAGCTGTTGGCATCACTAATGAGGATAGCAATATTAATATCAACAACTATAGTGGCAACAGCCGCATAGTCCGGTCAAGCATTGTGGCCTTTCGAGTCGCAGATCCCGGGTTCAAATCCCGGCCGGAGCAAAATTTACATCATATTTATACAATGTATTTTTTTGCGTGAATTTAAATTACTCTTTTAGTTGGTTAAGTATTAACATTAATATGCGCTCATAGTTTCAAGACTATCATCATAAACAAGAATAGATCTATAAATACAAGAAACCAGGAAGCCAATCCTTTGATAGAACAATTTAGTGAATATCTATCAAAAATTGATAATGCTCTTGAGCGCGAGCTGGATCTTTATTCTTGGTCAGAATTTTACTCACCATTGAGATATGCATGTGATGGAGGAAAACGTATAAGACCACTTATTTTGGTACTCGCATACGAAAGCGTAAAAGCAAGAAAAACAACAACAGGCGATGGCTGCAGTAATAATAAAGATAATAATAATTCTTCAACAAAGATAGGCGAAGACACATTTATTGCAGCATCCGCTATAGAATTTTTGCATACTGAATCTGTCATTCATGATGATATCATAGACGAGGAAAGCCTAAGACGTGGTAAACCTTCTTTTCATGTCAAATATGGATATAACAATAGCATCCTTACAGCGGATTTTGTTTTAGGTATAATTCTTAATCTTAGTAGTAAGTTAAACAATTCGCGTGTATCCGGTGAACTTTCTAATGCTGCAATAAAAATGAGCGAAGGAGAAATAATGGAAATTAAACTTGCCAAGGAATGTAATCTTGATGAATATGATTATATCAAAGTTATCGAACATAAAACTGCGTCCCTGTTTGAGACATCAGCGAAAGTAGGTGCGATACTAGGAAAAGGAGAGGAGGATCAGATTTGTGCATTAGCGGCATTTGGTAATTTTCTTGGAATTGCGTATCAAGTCCATGATGACCTGGTTGATTGGAATAATGAAGACAGACTCTTTAATTTACTAGTAAAGAAGAATGATCGCTCCGAAGAATTTGTCGAAAGGATGGAAAATCTTTATCTAACATACTCTCTGAAGGCCAGAAATGAGCTACATAAAATATGTGACAGCACTCCGAAGAAACATCTGCAGCACTTGACAAATCTGGCTTCTTTTGGCAGGTTTTAAAAATAAAAATATGTAAAATATTTCCTCCTTATCTATAATATCACATATCTAGCATAATATCATATCTATGCACATATTACATATTTACGTCCCAAAAATATAAGATAAAATATTATTCATAATCAAAACAAATTAGTAGTGAGATAATAACAGGATGTCTTTATTTTGGCAATCACAAATATCTTTCCAAGCCTTAAGTAGTGCAACCCACCGAACATTATTCTCAAAGAAGCCTGATCTAGTATTTTCGACTTGTCCCTGTTTATTATACAATTTTTCTTTGATTTAGAAGTCATAACCATAATAAATTGACTTTCTTCGTCTGCTAAACTATACTATCTCATTGTACATAGTTTTGCTTGTGTGTGGTACTCCATTAGTTTTTGGAGTTCTTAAATTTTTTCATCTGAGTAATGTTATGATAAGTATGTAATCATCATGTGTAAAGCCTTCAGTTGCCAGAGAGATTTTTCTGTCCAGTAAGACACATCATCATAGTTTCTGGAGAAGGCATGTACCGCAGATGAGATATCTGCTGGCAATGATATCGACGGTGTTAATATATCATATAGCAGATATCCATTTGCTTCAATGTCTAGGCATGTAAGTAAGATATAACTAGCTTAAACGTACTAATAATAATATTTTATATTGGAGAGTATATTCCCTTTGTGTTATATTGTGAGATAATGATATTGTTGTTATTCCATTTCTAGTTAATAGCTGTTAACTTTGTCTGGTGATGACGTTGTTGGTGATAGTTGTGGAGTCATAGCTTCAGCTAGCATATTGTTATTATTATTGGTAAAGTGTCTTACTGGGGTGGCAGCGGCAGCAGTACCAGTAGATGCCGGAACTATGAATCCAGTATTATTGTTGTCATTGTTGCCAAAATGAGGAACAGCTTTTGATGCAAACTCCAGTATTGGTGCATGCCAGACACCAAAACCCACAATAAATATCATTGCAAAGCTTAGTACTGCTACCATTGCTCTAGGTTCTTTGACTTTGCGCATATCTGGTGCTTCTTCCATGTACATTTTTCTAATAATCCATGCATAATATCCTAGTGAAAGAGCACTATTAAGTACTCCTGCAATCGCAAGGTACGGTCCCCAATTTACCAGTGGACCGCTGTTAATTGCAGCTCCAAACAAGACAAGTTTACTCCAAAAGCCATTTAGAGGAGGAACTCCCGCGAGAGCTAAAAGTGAAATTGTGAATGCTATAGCGGTAATCGGCATACGTCGACCAAGACCTCTGTATTTCTCAAGACTGTAACCAGCAAGTGCCGTTGCAACAGCTGCCGCAGCTATGAAACCAGCAGATTTCATTACTGCATGATTTAGTATATGAAATAAAGAACCAGTTAGAGCTTGGTTAGAATAAGGGGCAATTGCGAAGCCTATCAGGATATAACCAGCCTGTGCAATGCTTGAATATGCAAGTATTCTTGGAACGCTTTTTTGTAATAATGCACCGAGGTTACCAAGTGTCATTGTAAATACAGCTATTATAGCAAGAGTTACTGTCCAATCAAGGTTCAAAACAAATATTCCAAGCACAATTACTCTCAGTGCTGCTGCAAATCCAGCCTTCTTGGTGCCAGCCGCAAGCAGAGCGCCAATTGTGGTAGGCGCACCTTCGTATGCATCAGGCAACCACATATGGAACGGTACAAGTCCCATTTTAAATCCAAAGCCGGCTATGAATAATGCTATTGCAAGAAGACCTATTGGTACAAGTCCTTTTGGAAGATTTGCCATTGCATGTATAGAATCACCAATATTGGTTGTTCCAGTGAGACCGTATACAAGCCCAATCGCGAAAACCAGAATAGCAGAAGATAATGCACCGAACATAAAGTATTTAATTGCCGCTTCATTTGAAATTGGATCGCGTTTTGAAAATGCTGCCAAAGCATATGTAGGAATAGACATTAGCTCCCATGCTACAAGCAGCATTACAAGGTCAGTTGAATAAGCAATAAGTACCATGCCTATGCTCGATAGCAGTATGAGAGAGTAATATGCAGCTGGATTTGTTCTACCCTTCATATAATTCCATGAAGAAACAGTTACAATAATCGACACTATTAGTAGAGAAACAGCAAAGAAGGAACCAAATAGATCATCTGCTAAAACACCTTTGCTAAATAGGATAGAAGGCATAACCTCCCCAGTTAATACACGAAAGATGACGATACATATTGTAAGAATTAGCGCGCTAAATGCAATTGCGCTGTATAGCCGGTTGTTTGATCCCCTTTCCTTTTTGAAAGCATCTATTACAGGAATTGCAAGCCCTACAACCCCTAGTATCACAGTGACGATAAGTGGAGTCGAAATTATATTATCCACCATTTTTTCCTTACACCATCTCTCTCCTATTTTTTCCTCTTTTATTTCGGATACAATAACATGAACATAAGAATTATCATGATGCCTACTCCAAAGACAAATAAATAAGTTTGAGTTATACCCGTTTGTCCGGATCTAACAACTCTAGAAAAGTATGCCATAGAATATTGAAATGCAGGACTGATCCCATCAATTATTGTACTCTCAAAATATCTCCAGATTATACGGTATATTGCCATAGGTCCAATTACAGCCCCCCAATAAAGGACAGTATTAAGATACCATCTATTGTAAAGGAATTTCCAAATTGCCCTTGTTACAATGTTCTTTGAAATAATTGTAGGACTTGGTTTTCTTGCAATATAGAATACAAATCCAAGAACAGAACCTATAGCAAACGCTCCAAATGATGCGGCTGCTGCTACTGGATTTAGGCCCAAAAATGTATTATTATTACCAACTCCTCCTCCTACTTCAGGATGTCCTACTTCTTTTCCAATTCCAAATGAATGTACAAGATATCCACCAAGTAGATTGGTAAGCTGACCCTCAAAAATAAAGCCTATCAGCCCTATTGCGATTGTTGCCACTGCCAAAATTGCAAATGGTATCCACATATTCCTACCTACTTCATGCAGATGATGACCTGC
The DNA here is from genome assembly GCA_046731995.1 of Thermoproteota archaeon. Classification (GTDB taxonomy): domain Archaea; phylum Thermoproteota; class Nitrososphaeria; order Nitrososphaerales; family Nitrososphaeraceae; genus JAFAQB01. The sequence goes on from JBKPMB010000340.1 coordinate 5,359, forward strand.
ATGTTCCATTTCTTCCAAATATTCACTTTTCTTACCGAAGAAAGCCATACCAATCATCCTAAAGGAGTAAAAGGCAGTCATCACTGCAACCACTGTGGCTATGACAAATAATGGCCACGCTTTAGCATAACCAGACTCCAATATAGCCGCAAAAATTGCATCCTTGCTCCAAAAACCCATAGTAATCAAAGGAGCTCCAGCCAGCGAAAGACTTGCAAGCAGCATAAAGATATATGTCTTCTTCATATATTTACGAAGACCGCCCATATCAGTCATAAATCTAGATCCTACAGTATGAAGTATTGCACCGGCGCCCATGAAAAGTGATGCCTTAAATATTGCATGGCTCATGAGATGATAAAACCCTGCTGTATAGCCCTCAACGAAATGCACTGACAGTCCTGCTATACCAAGGGCCATCATCATGTAACCGATCTGGGAACCAGTTGAATATGCAAGTACTTTTTTGATCTCTGGATTAACCAGTGCTTGAGTTGCAAGCAAAAATGCAGTAATAGCTCCTACCCATGCAACTACTTCAAAGAATTGCAATACCCCAAACGCAGCCAGCGCAAAGAATAATGGACCAATACGTGCTACTAGAAATACACCTGCTTTGACCATCGTTGCAGCATGAATAAGCGCTGAAACAGGAGTTGGGCCGGTCATGGCTTCTAATAACCATTCATTTAGAGGGAATTGAGCGGACTTTCCGACTGCACCGCCAAATAATAATACCGCAGCTGGAACAAGCAAGTTCTGATGAGCCATCTGTGCAGCCCATGCCTGGTTTTGAAGTAACTCTTTGAAGCCGAAGGTTCCAGAGTAAATAAATATCAAAAACATGCCTGCCAACATCATGGTATCTCCTGCTCTTGTCATAAGGAAAGCTTTCATTCCAGCATGAGTTGGAGAAGTCCACATTGCAATTCCTCCGGCCCTGTCACCTACCCTTCCAACGAAGTCCTTCTTCTTGTCATAATACCAGAAGCCAATTAGTGCATAAGATGCTAATCCCACGCCTTCCCATCCAAAAAAGACCATAAGCAGGTTGTCCGACAAGACGATCAGCTGCATAGATCCGATAAAGAATAACATAAAGAACCAGTATCTTGTAAGGTCTCTGTCACCATGCATATATCCTGTAGAATATACAAATATTAGAAATGAAATCCAGGCGACCAAATTAGTCATTACTACAGACAGCGGATCGGCTAAGACACCAGACTTCACGTTGACTACAGGGATCCAGGGTATCTGACTGTGTATTTCACTCCCAGACAATGCCAATGGGATTAACGTTGCAGCTGAAATTGCACTAGCAAGGGCAAAGCCTACTGCGGTATAATCTCGTATCCTGTTACCTGCAGCTCGAGCAACTGCTGCAATAACGGCTGCACCAACAAATGGCAGAATCCATACTAACCAAGCACTTATTGCAAGCCCTTCAAATCCAACTGTTCCAACCACTTTTTATTTCACCAATCTTCTTTCCCATTCATTCGTTCTTTCTTATCCTCTGGTTCTTTATTTTGTTCCATACAGGCAAGCAACCCCATCTACTTTGTTGTCGTTGTTGCTACCGCTCCTTTCAAAGCGCTTGATATCTTAATTAGTCCTGTATTATAATTATTGTTGTTATTATTGTTATCTTCATATTGGTTGCTAATACCGTAATTATAATCATGTATTACATTCTTACCAAATTCCTGAGAATTTGTCATGACATTTTTGTAAGGATGTATTCCTGCGACTTCTATTGCTACATTCTTGCTACTAGCAGACGCTATACTACCGCCTACTGCATTCGGCCCTCCTGAACCTGCTCCTTCTTCGCCATTGCTGCTGCCTCCTCCTGATGTTGGCAGCGGCAGTACATTAGGTGTATGGCCGAAAATCCCTTGAATATATCCTGCAATGGGATTAAGAAATGGAGCAGGATATACTCCAACGACAAGGGTTAGTGCAGCTAGGGCTGCCATTGTTACTGTAACATACCTATTTGCATCCCTGACATGAGCTAGTTCTTG
>JBKPMB010000341.1:0-10102 GCA_046731995.1 Thermoproteota archaeon
GAACCTGATGTTCTTTATACATACAAACGTAAGAGAATGTATTTTTGCAAGAACTGCGGTCATAAAACCTACAGACGAGGACGTAGGCCTAGTGCAGAGTGTACGTTTTAGATAACTGTAAACCTAATCCATGGTAGAAAAATATATGAACGAGGAGGAAAATTTAGTTTCAAGATCTGTTGTAAAGCTAAAGAATGAGTTCATAAAAATCCACAAGCCAAGAAGTGTAGTATACGAGATCATTCCGTTATCGTATTCTCACGTATTGCCAATCGAGAACAGAATTTTGTCTAGGCTAAATGACTTTGCAGAAGCCAATTCGATTTACTATAGATCAACTGACATAGATCTACTTGATATTCCTTGTAGATCTTATGAAGGTGATATCAACGATTATTGGCTAAGCACTAAGAAATATGATGCAAACTATCAGCCCTTCTATCCAACATGGATATTATCTGCCTATGCATTGTCATTGGGTGCTAAAAGATTAGGATTTGAAGAATCTGTTGATATTGGATCAGGAGATGGCAGAATAGCTTATTGTAGTAAATTGCTAGGCTTGAAGTCGATAGGAATAGAAATTGATAGTGCTCTTGTGGATCTTCAACACAGGATTTCAAATTTAACTAATATTCAATATGATATAGTAAATGAAGACGCGACTAACATAGAGTATAGTTCGATGGAGTTGTCAAGGCCAATGTTTTTTATCTCAGGTTTACCAGAATCAGGCGAAATACTTGCAACTAGCATACTTGCCAAGGTCAGTAAAAGTGCACAATTAAAATATTCTGCAGGGTTTAATTTTATGGGAAGCCATATTATGAAGGAGTATACAAGAGATAAGACAAAGTGGGGCTGGGGTAAAATTATAGAGCACTTTGATCTGGATGTAATAGAATGTCTTACACTGCCAACACTTTGGACTAATGATCAGCAAATTGACACAGCTTATGTATATGCTAGATCTCAAAGGCAGTAACATACGATTATAAACAAACTACATTACTATCATCATCACCTCGTACAATAGAATTTCGAAAAAATCTAGCATTAGCTGAACTCGAATTATCTAGGGCTATCGGTTTGTGTGTCGTTGCTGTTGCTTATTACATAATGTACTTTTACAATCGTCGATGGTGCATTAACAAAGAATACCTATCTAGATAGTATTAGAAAAGCAGGATTCAAAAATGAAATCTTAGAAGAAAAAAACATACATTGATGGGCAAGAAGATAAGGATGACCAAGATACAACAAGAAAGATTACAAGCATATTAGTAAAAGCTGTTAAAGAGTAAGTAGGATTATGATATTATTATTTGGCAAGTCAGGAAATGAACCTGAAGTAAAAAGACAATAAGAGAAAATTGTCTTATTTGTATGTGTAGAAAATGCAGGTAAAAGTCAGATAGCTGAATCTTTCTTTAGAAAATATGCACCTAGAGGTTATATGACTGTTAGCGGAGGCACGAGGCCAATAGGACAAATAAACCCTGAGTTGTACAAGCAATGGAAGAAATTGGAATTGACATCAGCAAACAAAAGTCTAAGGTACTCACAGAAGATATGATAAGAAATGCTGCTATAAAAGTAAATATGGGATGCATGGAAAAAGAAGCATGCCCTACACTATTCATTCATGACTTGAATGGGGAATAGAAGACCCTAAAGGAAAACCAATAGAGAAAGTAAGAGAAACCAGAGATGATATAGAACAAAGGGCAAGCAACTTTCAGCAGACCTTGTTAAAAGTAGTGAACAGCCTAAGCTCTGACCAAAGAAAGTTTATAGCTGAAGTTATTGGCACTTTTATAGTAGTTGTATTTGCTACAGGTTCTGTAGTTATAGATGCAAAAATGCATGAGTATTAGGAATTTCGTTTATTGCATTTGCTCCATTTGTAGGTGTGGCTGTAGGTGTTTATATGTTTGGAAAGATATCTATGGCGCATTTTAATCCTGCAGTTACAATAGGCTATCTGATTACAGGACACATTAGACATACTTAATTGATGCATTATTTTGCTGTCGAAATTATTGGAGCTTTACTGGCAAGCCTTTTTGTCAAATATTTTATTGGTAATGAGGCTCATCTAGGAGCCAATACTTTCAATCATTCATATCCAATTTCAGTAGTGTTTGGAATTGAAGTGCTAGTTTCAGCTTTATTGATGGCTGTAATTCTGATAGTAGTATATACCAAAGTCTTGAGAGGACTTAGTGGTATCGCAATAGGTGGAATTGTTGGATTAGATATATTCTTCTTATCCATTATTTCTGGTGCCTCTATGAATCCAGCACGCTCATTAGCACCTGCTTTAGTATCTGGAAGTATATCTGACTTTTGGCTTTATTGGTCTGCCACATTTGTAGGCACTACAATTATTGCGTTTGCTGTGTAAGAAATTAATACAAAAAATGAAACAAGAAGACAACATAAAAATCTAATTAGAAGCCTGTTATTAAGTTCTTTTTGAATGTATAAACGCGGTTACTATTATGTAGTTAAGGTGTATTACTGCCAATTACCCTGCTATCATTCTTATAATGGTAAGAGATAGTGCTGCTATGGCTGCGGCTGCTGGAATCGTTATTATCCATGCATAAACTATGCGTCTTCCAAGTCCCCATCTTACTGCAGATAATCTCTTGGTGGCACCAGCGCCCATTATAGCACCAGATATTGAATGCGTAGTACTAACGGGTATGCCAAACCAAGCCATTGCTGTTAGTATTACTCCGCCACCAGTCTCTGCACAAAATCCCTGATAAGGTCTTAAGTTAGTCAACTTAAAAGCCATGGTCTTTACAATTCTCCATCCACCAAAGAAGGTCCCAAATGCGATAGCTGTAGCTGAAATAAGTATGACAGGAATAGGAACTGCAAAAGATTTTGAGCTCAAAAAACCTCCTGCTATCAATAATGCAGTAATAACCCCCATGGTCTTTTGACCGTCGTTGGAGCCGTGGGTAAGCGAATAAAATGTGGATGACAGTATCTGCAGCCTGCCAAAGACTCTATTTACTTTCATTGGATGTTTATTTCTCAGAAAAAACAATAATATCATTGCAAATCCATAAGCTGCGATAAAACCAAGTATAGGGGATACAACCATAAATACCAGAACCTTTTCTATGCCGGACTGCACTATCGCATTTATTCCACCTGCTATTAATGCGGACCCAATCAAACCACCAATCAATGCATGGCTGCTTGAAGAAGGAAGTCCGAAATACCAAGTGATTATATCCCAAATAATGGCTCCAATTAATCCTGCTAGAATAACATCCACAGTAGAAAATTGTGGTTGAATAATGCCTTTACCAACAGTTGCTGCTATGGATGTTCCAAAAATAAATGGACCAGCCATGTTTCCTAATGCTGCAATACCAACAGCATGTATTGGTCTTAGAACTCTTGTACCTATTATGGTTGCAATAGAATTAGCAGAGTCGTGAAAACCATTTATAAAGTCAAAAGACAGAGCAACTGCTATTGTTCCATATACAATAAGGGCTAATTCTGTAGTCAAGTGGATTATTATCTGTCATGTATAGTACAATTTAAGGTTGCAGACAATTTTTCCCTTTATTTTTATTTCCATTCTAGTATACGATTTGATCGGACAACTTAGGAATTTATACACATTGGACTAACAAGCTTGTTATAGGTTCGGTTTTGAGTTGGAAAATAAAATACCATGTAACAATTCATAACCTGTAGGTAAGTTAAATACCAAAATAGAAAAAGACATTCATAAAGCATAGGCATTTATGATGCAAAAAGAATATTCTCTGTATCTTTATAGCCTCTATTCTGCATGCTGCAGTCGTTCGGATCGATTTAGTTTAAATTCTTTTTATAGCTAATTTTTTGAATAATTATAATTATCATAAAATTTGGTGGATGCATATTAGGCAATTTTTGAAAAAAAGAAATTTTGAACCGGTAATTTTACCCCTTCAAATCAGGCTCAAATATATAGTGCTACATTTTCAGCTAAGAGAATTGCATAACTTGTAACTGCTATGCATTCCTAGTATTATAGCCATAGCTATCTTCTGCTTTAACTAATAACAGGTATGATTACCTGTCCGGTATTGCTAGCTAGCAAAATCAATGTAAAACTCATGGCTATCAATGTTTATATGTCCACATGTGCCTTCGGGCATGCCGTCTCAAAATAATTAAAGTCCGTGCAATAGCAACAGGGATTAGTAGCGATGTTAAACTATTATGACACTGCAAATGTAAACACCGGTAGGATACCAGTTCTGCTACTAATTGCAGTACAACGATGACAAGAGCCATCAAACTACTACCCTAATGGCAAACACTCCTAGAAAATAACCGGTATGCAGTTCCAACTCCTATCAATTCAGCAAAAATAACATATACTGTAGAAGATTCTGATTGTCTAATCCCGGTTGTATAATCCCCTTTCCAACTGTACTTGCTATAGCAGTGCCAAATACAAAAGAACCGATAAAGTTTGCTACAGCAGCCATCGCTACAGCTTGTATGGGTTTTGGAACTCTTGTTCCCACAACAGTGGCTATTGAGTTAGCCGAATCATGAAATCGTTTACGAAATCAAAAAAGCGTGCTGCTGTTACTATTCCATAATCAACAGCACTGAACTTCTAGCATTGTATGATAACACCGTCATCCATTACCGTATTTGAGGGCTATATCCTCTACAACATCCGCAACGTCAGCGCAACGATCAAGTGCACCCTCCAGAGTCTCATAAACTTCTTTTAGCTTTATTATTTCGATAGGATTATTGTTTGTTTTAAATAATTCTGCTATCGCAGTACGATAGATGGTATCCGCTTTGTGTTCATAGTTTACTATGTTTTTAGAGTGATCAATTAAGTTGCTAGCGCTTTTTAAACTTCTTATTCGTGTTATCAATAACTGAACCTCCTGCGAAGCCGAAAGTAATATTTTTGAAAGTTCTGTCATGTACTGAGTAGGTGCTTCTATAGAAAATAGCACAAATCTATTAGCAACCCCCTCAGTAGCATCTAGGACTTCATCAATAGCGCTAGTGAGTTTAGATATATCTTCTGGATCTAAGGGAGTTACAAACGTTTTATCTAAAATTGTAAATAATCTATGTGTAATTTTATCCCCTTGATGCTCAAGGTCCTTTATTATCTGGTATCTAGATTCACCGTCCATCTTATAACTTGACATGAATTCAACTAAATATGATGTTGCTTTTACTAAATTTGCAGCCTGTTCTTCTAATATATCTATGATCTCCTTATCATTGGAACGTATCCATGATAGAAAACCTCTGCTCACTCCCCACTGGTAGTTTTACTGGGCTAATATGTATATCTGTCAAAAATGGATTCTCTGTTGCAGATTAACATATATATAAATCTATATACAAATTTAGAGATTTATTATATCAATTAACTTATAAGGGCACGGATTGAGTGAAGTATAATATATAGCATGTCAAGGCAAGATGCAGATTTACCCCCATATGGAGCACTGCAATACTATCAAATTCATTATATCATTACTGATACTGTATTTCCAAACCCTGAGTCAATTCTGGCGAAGTGCAAACCTGTCAATAAGGGTCATTTTGGAAACAAAAGAGTAGTTGACGTAAAATGGTGGGGTGGAAGGTTAGCGGAAATCTTGCAAGCAGATGCAGAGCTAAAAGAAATGCTAAAAGATGTTTTACAGAAAGAAGGCGAAATTAGAATTGATCCTCTAGAGGATCATGTTCGTATATATGGCAAATGGAAACATGAAGATGATCTTGAGTTTAACCCCAAAATGTTCGATGCAGTAGATAGGATAGCTTTACATATACAACGATTAAAGGGATAATAACAATGTCAATTAATTAAAAACTCAAACAGATAACGATTATAGATATAGTAAGCTAATATGCATACTCATTTATTTAGTTCCTTTTGAACATTGTCTTTATTTTACTATTTTTCCGCATCATCATTATTAATTGCTATCGCATAAACATACCAAATAGGTATATGAGTGTTGCAGTAGCGCTAGTAGAACCGCAATATGAAACAAACGTGGGATATATAGCAAGAATAATGAAAAACTTTGGTTACAATCAGTTGTATGTTATTAATCCTTGTTTTAATAGAGAAAAGGCAGCCATATTTGCTACTCACGGTAAAGACATTTTGGCATCTAGTAAAATATGCACACTAGAGGAGTTAAGAGAGAAGTTTGATGTCCTAGTTGGTACAACTGCACATCCTGCTTATAGCAGGTTAAATATTCTCAGAAACTCTATTGATGCGATGAGGCTATCTGAAATAATAAAAAGTGTGGGGACGGAAAAGGATTTTTGCATTATTCTTGGAAGAGAATCTTCTGGTTTGAATAATAGAGAATGTGAAATGTGCGATTTAGTTGTCACTATAGACACCAAAACTGATTACAAAACAATGAATATATCACATGCCCTTGCAATATTGTTATATGAGATATCAAAAAGTTTACCAGAACTTGCTTTAAGGAATGACAAGATAATAGTAAGACGAAGTAACACATTCGCCACTAAACAAGAAATTGATCTATTGATAAATTATATCAAGGAGGTTGCAAGTAAATGCGGTTATGATGAGCATAAACAGCCTATGCTTAATTCAGCTGTTCAGAGACTATTAGCAAGAGCAATACCCACGTCAAAAGAAGTAATGTTATTGGTTTCATTATTCAGAAAAAGTGCATTGACTATAAAATATCGTGACCATTCACGGATTAACAGTCACATGTAGATGTTAGATGAAAATAAAGAAAAAAATTTTAGCTCCATGTGTTACTGTCACCGCCACTATGATTGCCAAGAGTGAAAGTAGAATACCTCATATCATAGTCGATACAGATTTAATAATCAATCTTTTACCTGATTCAGAATTTAAATCCCTTGTACACCTACAAATTATAGATTTGGTGGAGCTATACATGTTGAAGCTATGTGCCAAGGTAACAATTTTGATACTACCACGGGTTTAGTACATAATGTACCACGTCTTCATGTTGGCGATTGTAAAGGATTTAACGGACTGCACTTTGCAATACCTAAAGTGGGTGACAGATTAAAAGTAACAGGTCTTTATGTACAAGATATTTATGAAGGTGGACATACAGAAATTCATCGTTTATAAGATAGAATCTATTGATGGTTCTCTTGCCCATCCTTCTTCTCCTCATAATGATTCTATCACTACTGTTACTACTCCTTCTCTTCTTACTTATAAATAACCAAAAATATGTTGTCCTATTCTATGCCAATAGAATGCAGAATCAAACAAACAAATCAGAGGATTCAGACTAAAATAAATAAATAAATTCCTTTGACTACTATTGCTATTGCTCAAACCGAAGAGCTTGCATGTCAGATACTGTATAAAATGAATAATGATATATACAGACCTATTGTGATGTTAGTAAAAGAATCTATATAACATCATGAAAACAAACAATAACATTAATCATGACAAATGATAATAAGAAAGAAGATCTCCAGGAGGGAATAGAAAGCTTACTAAGAAATAATGCGTCCAAGTCATATTCTAAAGAAGAGATAATAAATCTGATATCATTTGACACGTCTACTCAGAAGGAAATAGAAAATATACTTGGCGAAATGGAGGTGTGGAGTTCAATGAAAGATACGACGTCTTTAATATACTCATCATGTAAAGGTGGTACTGTATACTTTCAATGGGGACAAACTCCGTAGGTGTTATGAAATATGTGCTTACTGAACTTTCATTGTATATATGATATAGTGTGGCAAATTGCAAAAAATTTACTAAATAACGAATCACACAATGAAGAGAGGGGTGAATCTTTTTTGGTTTACCTAACATGCTTCTATGTTCCTGTGGGCACATTCTACGCTACGTATACATTACTAAATACATCAATACGACTTGGATAATACTTATTGAAAAGGACAATAGACAGCTATCTAGCAATTGTATTATAATTATATATGTATAAAATCAATATTACTTTACCTTTATATGATAGAATATCACTCTAAGCAAGCAACAGTATAGTACATAAAGTAGGAGAATGCGACACTTTTCCATGGAATCTATTAAAGCTGATAATCTTAAACCGCCTTCAGCATTATCATCACCTACATACTCTTCATCATCTTCCTCTTTTAGTGATCAAATTTCAGATATTTTAAAGAAATTAAGATCCGGTCAATTTAAAATTGCAGTTTATGGCCTAGGACACGTCGGGGCTTCAATAGCATCAGTATGGCTTAGAGCTGGAGCATATGTAATAGGAGTAGACAAGTCTCCAAAGGTAATGGAAAATGCAAGAAGAGGTAGAACCCATGTTCCAGAGCCAGGCGTAAATGAGGCCTTTACAAAAGGTCTGCAAGAAAGGCGATTTGATCTATATGACGATCTGGTACAGGCTTCATATGATTCATATTTTAAAATGATATGTGTACCTGTAATAGCGGATAATGGGAGGCCTGCTGATTTAACAGCAGTTAAACAAGTGTCAATAGCCATCAGCAAGGGTTTGAAAAAAGGCGATGTGGTTGCTTTTAATCCTAGCCTCCCCCCGGGAACAACACAGGATATATTACTACCGCTTATTGAGAAAGAAAGTAAAGGTCTTAAAGTGGAAGATGATTTTTACCTCATATACAATCCAGAAAGAATCTATGAGGGTAGAGCAATAGAAGATATAGAGGATAGGTATCCAGCTATAGTTTCTGGCGCTGGTCCTAAAAGTCTAGAACTTGGCATCAAACTCTATTCTATTGTATTCAAAAATGGGATCATACCTATTGGTAACATAAAAACTGCAGAAACTGAAAAGCTGTTTGAAGGTGTCTACCGCGATGTAAATATTGCACTTGCAAACGAACTTGCAAAATTCTGTGAAAAAGTTGGAGTTAACTTTTGGGAAGCAAGGGAGGCAGCAAATTCCCAGCCATTTTGCTATATACATAAGCCAGGTATAGGTGTCGGCGGGGCTTGTATACCTGTATATCCGCAATTTATAATTGATACTGCAAATAGAATCAAGCTGGATTGCAATATCACCAAGCTAGGTAGAACTATAAACGATTCTATGCCTACATACTGCGTAAATCAGGCTATAAAATTGTTAAAGCGAAGAAGAGGAAAAAAAGATTTTACAAACTCTGTTATCACTCTTCTGGGTCTTGCTTTCAGAGGCGGAGTTTCAGATACACGTCTCTCGCCTACTTACAAAGTCATTGAAGAACTCCAGAAATTGAAAGTAAGGCAGATCCGTGTTCACGATCCTTTAGTGAAAAACGATCATTCTTTGTCCGACAAAGAAAATGTTATTTTGACCACAAATCTGAGTGAAGCCTTAGAGGATACTGATTTGATTATTATTGTTGCAGACCATCCTGAGTATCGTATGTTGACATCTACAGAGACAAAGGAATCACCCATTTACGATGGTCGAGGATTGCTGGATAGATCAAAATTTGATCATGCTGATCTTGCAATTATTGGCGTGGCTAAGGAGAATGTGGAAAAGGGCAACAGATACAATACGCTAAACAGCTCTTGAAGTGTATAGTATGCTATAAAGAAAAAATTGATAACAAAAAAGTATATGGATGCAACTTCAAAGATAATATGATCTATTGCAATCTCTTATAATAATGCCTTCCTATAGTCATCGAAAAATTAATTATGATTATTAATAAAAAATACAAGAATTAATAATTATGATTATTAATTATGATTATTTGAGTGTGATTTAAAATAATAATTGCAATAGGTGGTGTATCAAATTTTTAACGTTTGTATATATATTTTTAATTAAAGATGGAATATGCATCTTTGGGAATACGTTTTCGTATAATTACTATGGTTGTCTAATATGATATGCTAGCTAAATTTAATATAGTGCAAAATTAACCTTTCACATTTGATGTCCCATGATGGCAATAAAGATAACAGCCTAAATTTATTATTTACAGTAACTTGGAAAGATGATTCTGTTGTATTGATTGATCAAACAAAATTGCCAAATAAGCTAGCCTATGTTAGATGTAAGGACTACAAAGAAGTTGCAGA
>JBKPMB010000342.1:0-3182 GCA_046731995.1 Thermoproteota archaeon
TGGATATAACGCTGGATTGATTCCAATAGCTGGTGGCATATTAGTACCTTTTATGGGTATTGAAATATTTGGATGGCTTCCTATGCTTGCAGGTTTAGCAATGGCAATGAGTTCTGTAACAGTAGTTGGAAATTCCATACTGCTTGGAAGATATAAACCAAGATTCGCAGCTGCCAAACGGAAGAAAAAAGAAAGACAAATTTATACCGACGAGGATTTCAAGGATTGTTATTCCGTGCAAACAGCAGTCAGATGACAACGAACCCAACAAGATCTAATAGAAAATATGGATAAAAGCTATGGAATGAATTTATTACTAGGCACTTACGGTAGCAGTATTTCGAATTTGCCTTCTTGACAAACTTGTTGTCAGATTTTCTAGTATATCTTTCATTTGCTGTTTGGTTATAAAGAATAACAAATTCAACTAAGATGCTATTTGTAACATAGTCGACGCATTTTCTTGATTGCTCATTCTTCAATTGTTTTGTTATACTTAGTTTTACATTATACCCCAACTATCTTTTTAGAGTTTTATATTGCTAACAAATTTCTAATATACAATTTCGTTTACACTACCATCCATACAGATTTGTCATACATTCTTGCTTGATATGACAAAAAACAGATAATAAAAACAAACTAAAAAATAACATATGTGTACTTCATGAAATTAAGCAAGTCGATTGAGTCTTATTTCATGATGCTGAAGGTATCCATGTTATTCTGGTTGTAATTCTCTAGTTGATAAGTTGCTGGGAATAGATAAAGCTCATTTTGGTATGCAAATCATTATCGATAGTTGCAAAATAAAGTGACCTTATGATAGTGTAATGAAACAATAAGCCAATGCAAATACAAGTAAAATAGACATACATTGGTCATGCTATTTCCAGACATTTTCTTGAGCATCATTTTTATTTGAAGATTTCTGACTTATAAGAATATAAAGATGGTATTATTATTATTACATATATAAAACTGATAACTTTTAAGCATCAATCGCAATAATATTATTTGATGGGACATTACAACAATGAGAACACGTTTAACAAAATGACCATGTCAAATCAAGAAAAGCTATTCCATAATAAATATGAGGAGGCAGTTAAAAATACCAGGTCCCAATTTGGCAAAAAATATGCAATGATTATTGATGGTCAGTATACTAATTCATCACAACACTTTATACATATATCTCCTATAGATACTCGGATAATACTCGGATATTTGCCTAGTGCTTCTGCTAACCACGTAAAGCAAGCAATCATGGCCGCAAATAAAGCATTTGAGGGTTGGAGTAGCATACATCATAAGCAGCGTATAGAAACTTGCAGAATTGCAGCAGATATAATGAGTAGTCAGAAGTTTGAGTTAGCGGCATGGATCTCTTATGAAAATGGTAAGAATAGATATGAGGCAATAGGCGATATTGATGAAGCTATTGATTTTATTAGATATTACTCTAAAGAGATGGAAACCAACAATGGATTCATAGTTCAAACTAAAAGTGCATATCCAAATGAAAAGAGCAAGAGTGTGATGAAGGCATATGGGGTTTGGGCAGTAATTGCACCGTTTAATTTTCCCGCTGCAATTTTAGTTGGAATGAGCATTGGTGCCATGATTACCGGGAATACAATAGTAATAAAACCAGCTAGTAACTCTCCAGTAATAGCATACAAATTTGCGGAGATCATGAAAGAGGCAGGATTACCTGATGGAGTACTGAATCTTGTAACTGGTTCTGCGGACAAAGTTGGTCAGACTATAATAAATAGTCAGGACGTTGCAGGAATTGTATTTACCGGTTCCAGAGAAGTAGGTTACAAATTAAGACATGAGTTTAATAAACTAAAGCCACGACCTATAATTACAGAGCTTGGAGGCAAGAATCCTGTAATAGTTACAGAAAATGCCGATCTCGACAAAGCTGCTTGGGGGATATCTAGATCAGCGTTTGGCTATTCAGGACAGAAATGTAGTGCATGTTCCCGTGCATACGTACAAAAAAGCGTAAAGAGTGAATTTGTTGAAAAACTATTAGAGATGACAAAAAGTTTACGTGTTGGCAATCCACTTGAACATGATACTTTCATAGGCCCTCTAATTAACTCAACTGCTTATAAGAATTATAAAAAATATGTGAAACTTGCACGTAGTGATGGCAAAGTATTGATTGGTGGCTCTGTTATAAATGACGCTGATCTCAAGTATGGCTATTATACAGAACCAACAATCATAAATGGTTTATCCAAAAACCACCGATTATTCAGGGAGGAATTATTTGTACCAATTCTTTGTACAACAGACTATGAAGATTTTGACGAGGCCATCCGGTTATGTAATAATTCAAAATATGGACTCACCGCGGGAATTTATAGTGATAATGAGGAGGAAGTTAACAAATTTCTTCAGAATATCGAATGTGGTGTAGTATATGTCAATAGATCTATAGGTGCTACAACAGGAGCAATGGTGGGATGTCAATCATTTGGAGGATGGAAAGATTCAGGTACAACATATAAAGGAACAGGAGGACCATATTATCTGATGCAATTTATGCGGGAGCAAAGCCAGACTATTGTTGTCTAAAAGTAGTGGACTATTTGTTAAACATGCATACAAACTTTTTTTTATCAAAAACCAAATTCTTAGCGTTAATGGCAATTCTGTCTTGTTTGCGTGCACGGTGTGAACACACTCCAAGAATATATTTGCGTGCTACAAGCAGAAGATTTCGAAACATTGAAGTGCATAGCATACGTAGGTAGAAATAAGAGGGACAGTTTGTGAACAAACTCGCAGTCATGCCTAAAGGTAAATTTGTATTAGACCCCCATACGTAATAATTAATTTTGATGACAATATAGAGCAGTGAAAATGGGTTTCTAATGAAACGGGAAAAATGATTGGTAAAAATCTTAAGAAACATCCTAGAGGTTAAAAAGTGCAAAGATCTTTTAAAACATGTAGTGCAAGTAAACTTGGAAATATCTCTGAAATGGCATGGTTTAAAGACAAAAATGGACATATTCTAGAATCTAAAAACAGGATACATAGGCTATTGTATTGTCCTTTATGTCAAAAGCTGATATTTAAAGTAGAGTGTCAGAAATTAAGACAGGATAGAAATGGAGATTTATATGTAGTCAAACGTTATCATTATGACAGGTTATCAA
>JBKPMB010000343.1:0-2956 GCA_046731995.1 Thermoproteota archaeon
TGTTCCATTCTCAAGGCCTTCTGCCTGGAAGTTATAATAGTGTATTGTGATGTTTATTATCAACAAGTCATGCATTATGACAGATTAGGAGTTGAATACAAAACAATTCAATTAAATCTTATTATTGTACTTAACCCTAACTATTTAAATATCTATTAACAGTGCTTGAAAGGTCGTCAAATGCATCCGTGATATCTTTCTTTCGTTTTGACAGTTCTTGTATATATCCGGCTAATTTGTTATATGACGAGTCAATCATATCCTCCTGTTGTTTTGGGTTAGGCGATCCAAGTGAAACTCTCAACTCTAGAGCCTTATTTGGAGTGATTTCTCTCACAATCTGCAATACTTCATCTGGCTGAAGGTTTGATTCAATTTTTGTTAATGTAGCTTCAATGTCTTCTTTCTGCAACATCTTCAGTGGAATATTATTCTTATTTGCGGCTCTTTCAACAAGAGCTCCGATAACCTTATGGGCAGAGCGAAAGGGTATCCCCTTTCTTATTACAAGTTGTTCTGCTATATCTAGCGAAATAGCATAACTGTTATCTGCCACTTCTTTCATCCTCTCTTTGTGTACATTGACAGATTTTATTACAGCAGTCATCATTTTTGTGGATTCAAGAGCTACAGTAGATGTTCGCCATAACACGGGTTTCAAATCCTGCAAATCTCTGCTGTAGCCAGATGGCAGAGACTTGACTATTGAGAACATTGTTATCATATTACCTATCGCTGTAGCGGCTTTTGCTCTTACTAGTTCCATAGCGTCAGGGTTCTTTTTCTGTGGCATTGCACTAGATGTCGAACTGTATTTATCAGAAATGTCAATGTAGCCAAATTCAACTGTAGACCATATTATAAAATCCTCTGCCATTCTGGCTAATGTAGTTATTAAAATAGAAAGTGCAGTAGCAAATTCTATGAGGATATCGCGTGAGTACGTTGCGTCAATAGAGTTTATTACTATCTCATGGAAACCTAGTAAAGCAGCAGTTTTGTTTCTATCAATATTAATGCTTGTTCCACCTACAGCACACGCTCCTAGTGTTGAGCGGTTGACCTTTCCATATGCAATGACGAGCCTGTCCATGTCTCTGAATAGGGCATCCACATATGATAAAAGGAAATGACAGAAAGTTCCAATCTGTGCTTGTTGTAAATGCGTATACATAGGCATTATAGTTTCTATGTTTTCACTTGCCTTTTCTAATAATGAACCAATTAAATCAATAATTGCAGTACAAATATCGTTAATATCTTCTCGTATTTTCATGTGCATATCAAGTACTACCTGATCGTTTCTAGATCGTCCGGTATGCATCTTTCCGCCTGAGTTATTTCCTGCCTTTTTTATGATAAACGCTTCAAGCGCCTCATGAATATCCTCATAACTATCAGTAGATAGAACATTAGGATTTGTTTTTACCTCTTCCAATCCCTGCAAAATTTTCTTCAAATCAATCAGTGTCAAAAAGCCAATTTCATATAACATTATGGTGTGGGCTTCACTACCTAGTATGTCATAATATAATATAGCATTATCATCATCAATTGAGGCCATGAAGTTGAACGCGTTTTCATCAAGCTTGATTTCTGACCTTGATCGGTACATAATTACTGCAATCCGATCGCTTTATTTTAAGATTTTATCTTTATATATGGATTTAATGAAACGAAAGTAATATTAACAGCCACGTCAATTTTCTATTTTACTTTATCTTTATCACTATGCTCATTGTTTTAGATGTACTGTTATAATAGTTAAATAGGATCATACAAATTTAATAGTTAACAATAATGAGCCAAGATACTCAACAGGTTCGTAAACAAATATTTGATGAATTAACTAAGATTGTGGATCCAGAGATCGGCGTGTCAATAATGGAACTAGAACTGGTAGATAAGGTAGATCTTAATGATGGAAAAGTGAATATTGATTTGCATCTGACAAGCCCGTTTTGTCCAGCAGTGTTCGGCTTTAAAATTGCTCAGGATGTTAGAGATAATATCTATAAACTAGAGACTATTAAGGATGTCAAGGTCAACGTTAGTAATCATTTCATGGCAGACGCAATAAACAAGCAAGTAAATGAGAGCAAACCACCTGCAAAACAATGACTCTGCCGAATAAGTATTGATGATCTTCAATAGGTGCTAAAAGGAAGAGGACTATAGTTAAATATCTAATGATGTATGCGTATAATAGCCAAAAATACAACGCAATAATTAGTATATATGAATAGCTAAGACGAGCCATGTTTGATTATAAGTGTAGGATATAATTGATAATAAATGAAGAATTAATTGGTAAGCTTTTAGGAATAAACAAGAGACAATGTGATAAAAAGCGGCATGAATTATATATGCATTAATAATAGATATTTGGATAATCAATCCTTCTAAAGTGATAGTTATTGAAAATTCCCATCTGTACCTTCGATGCAAAAACTGGCATATTATGCACAAAATGTGAAACTAAACTAAGGTTGGGCCAGCTTAAGCAGGCAGACGTTGAAGGAGCAATAAAATTAACTAAATTAGCGGACCGCAATCAAGATGTCAATAAATTTACTATGATGGGTGCTGCTAAAGTAGATGGTGATTTTGTTTTGATTCTTCGTGGTTCTGACATTAGCGTTCTGAGATCAAATACCGTGCTTCCAACTAAATTTGAATATGAGTTCCAAAGTAAAGTTTGGTTTGTAGAAGCAGAAGCAAATGACAAGAGATTTATTGAAAATCTTTTTTTTCCTATGAGAGTACTAACAGTTAACTTGATTTGGCTTCCAGACGGAAATAAACTCACAAGAGTACTAATTGATGGTAGAAGTACTAATTCTGAATCAAAAAATACTATAGAAAAAATAAAAAAAATTGCTAAAGAAATTAGAAATATCGAATTACTTGTTGAATTCGAGTAGTAATAATAATTATAGATATGACGCATGACATT
>JBKPMB010000344.1:0-5996 GCA_046731995.1 Thermoproteota archaeon
CAAATAGATTATGAGAATGCAATAGGCTTGGTCAATACATCAAGCTCAATATATGGTCAGATATCTGAATTTATAGGCAATAGCGATAATAACAAAAATTCTGAAATAAAACTATCTTTCAATCAATTAGAGTACTTACTCAGGAGCCGGTCTAATAATCAATTAGTTTCGAAGCTGATCTCCTCCATGGAAAAAAATATTCTGGGAGAAAGCTTGCTGATTGCATCTCCTAGTCCTGCTAGTAACAGCATTTCTAGTGCATCTAATCAATATACGCAATATTTTGTCACTATACGAAAATTGCTTCAAGAGCTTGTTGTAGATCTTAAAAAAGGCGATCACATCGGCGCCGATCAGGCTGCTGTTAGTGCATATTTGGATAATTTTGAATATCTAGAACCTCCACTTGAAAAATATGACTATAAGCTCAAATCAGATATAGAACTAGGAATGAGAGAACAACTAAGGGAGATGATAAAAGATAAAATGCCAAGTGGTAAAATATTATCTTTTGTTAACTCTATACTATTGAACTTAGATAAGGCTCAATCCATTTTGAATAATGATTCTTCGCACACAGGCTCGATGACAAGCGGCAATGCCGGCATAATAACAACTGCTTCATCACCCACTACATTATCGTCTTCAACAGCCGGAATAAATGGAAAAACGTTTGCAGATATACAAACATTAAGCAAAGGCTTTGGGATTTATACCGGGGAAAGACGGGGTATAGGCCAGGCTTCAGATGCTTCAAAGATTTCTGTCAGAAATAACATTGATCAAATCAGGTTAAGTCTAGAAGATATGCTAAAACAATATAGTAAAGGAAGCTATGATGGTGCATTATCAACTTCTCGTTCTGCATATTTGGATAGCTATGAAAATATCGAAGTTCCTCTACGGCCCATAAACCCTGATTTTACACTAGATATGGAGATAAAATTTGCTGAGCTACGAAACCTTATTCAAGCAAAAGCCAGTTATGATAAGGTACAATCAAAGGCCTTCGAAATCAGAGAAGGATTAGATGAGTCAGAAAGGCTTGTATCTGGTACTGGGATGATAGCTCCTACAATAGCATTTTCGACATCATTTTCTATAATATTCAGAGAGGGTTTAGAATCAGCTTTGATTATAGGTGCAATTCTCACATACCTTGAGGCATCAAGAAATGAACAATTCAAAAAACATGTGTATTATGGTATTGCTATAGCAGTCTCAGCAACGGCAATTACATGGTTTATTGCTCAGTATATCGTTGAAATATCTGGAATAAATAGAGAACTAATTGAAGCTATTGCGGGTATTTCTGCAGTAGCAGTTTTGTTTTGGGTAAGTTTCTGGGTTTTAAATAAGGTTGAGACAAAGAAATGGATTGAATTTGTCAAAGCAAAGGTGTGGAAAGCAACTACCACTGGAAGTGTATTGGTTTTTGTAATGCTCTCCTTCTTTACCGTGTATAGAGAAGGATTTGAAACAGTCCTTTTCTATCAAGCAATGCTATCTTTTGCAAAATACATGGAATTGTATGTTATAGCCGGTTTGACATTAGGTGTTGCTATAATAATAGGAGTAGTATTTATCATAAGAAAGCTAGGCAAGAAGCTTCCACTTCAAGTTCTATTTGGTTTAACCATGGCAATAGGAGCTTACATGTCCATTGCCTTTATGGGAAATACTATTCGATCATTTCAGGAGGCTGGATACGTTTACACAACACATATGATCGGCATAATACCTCGACTAGATATTAACCTAGCAAACATGACTGGAATTCATCCTACATTGGAGACTACTATGGCGCAAGTTATTTTATTGTCTATATATCTTGTCGGCTCATTTTACATACTTATATTGCAACCAAAAAGAAAAAAGGCGATAGAAATATCAAGAAAATCTATGTCAGATTTGGAAAAAAGAAAAAGAGATAGTACTTGAGAAGAAGATAAAAATGTGGCCGCTCCAAAACATGTGTAAACCTGATTACTAATTCTTGTATAGCACTACATCAATCAATGTATGTTTACGTTTTTGCTAAGCAATGCAATATACTGTATGTACAAGTAATGAATTATGTCCCGTGCATCTGCCTACAATAATATGAGACCTGCCATGTAGGCAGATATACCTACTAATAAATTTAATAACCATTAAGGTATGTTCTACTATAGTAGGTCTATTGGAGAAAGCTGAAAGTACCACTAAAAGGAATAGGCGATATAACTATGCTAAACGAAAAAACAATATTCATTTGAAGACCACGGAGGAACAGCTCTATGTTGGAACGGCCGAATCTGAACATATAGAAATGTATCTAAAAGCTATCTGGTATATACGTGAACAAGGAGAAGAGGTTAAAGTTAGCTCTATTGCCAAAGTCCTTAATATCCGACAGCCTTCTGTTGTAGAAATGCTTCAAAAGCTAAATGACGTCAGCCTAGTACGTTATCAGAAAGGCAGCCTAGTCCAACTCACAATGGAGGGTAATAAGATTGGAAGGCAGATGATTAGAAATACACGATTGCTTGAGGTTTTGATGAGAGATGCACTAAGAATGGAAATTGATGAAGAAATGGTTTGCGGAATTGAGCATCATATGAAGAATATATTCACAGACGCACTATGTACTTTGCTAAACCATCCAAGTAAATGTCCTCATGATTATGATATTCCAAGAGGACAATGCTGTATTAAAAATAGTAAGGGTAGTAGTATAAAATAACACTATACTATGCTATATGGGGGATTATGCCAAAGGTTTCTCTTAATTGAGGCAATTGCTTGCTCCAAATCTCCTGATTCTTGATTGCAGGTAAGGCATTATGCATCATTCTTTTCTTCTACTATAGTAGACGGGTTAGTTGTAGTCTGAATCCTTTTTATTTCATCTTGAGCAGTTCGTGTTAGCTGTGACATATCTAATACAAATTTTTCCAATAATAATGTTGCATCCAAATCTGTGTTCAACCTGTACATGTTCGTCTTGCCTATTTTTCTACTATGGTAGATAAGTTGGTTCTTCTCTAGATTTGGAATTTCTCTAAAAACAGTTCTAAAAGATAACCCTGACTTCTGTGCTACTTCTGCAGGTGAATAATCGAATTCTTTATGATCTAGGAAAAAGTCTAGGATCTGAGCAACTGCTCTAGACGAAAATATATTGGATAAAATGCCATCACCCTTCAGTTCATTGTTAAATTGCAACAACAGATCATAATTCATAACAGTCATATTTGTCCGTTTCGTTTGACTAACTTGTCATCGTAACAAGCAAATAAGGGACTATAATGAAAAAAATCTCAAATAAATAATTAAATAACACTATTTGCATATAATAGTTTGTGAATAACTTTGAGATTGCTATTTTGCGAATGCTTATCAAAATGCAAAAACCAGTCTCAATACCATACTTAGTTGAAGGGTTTCCAAATAACTCTGAAGATTTTGTTTTATGGGCAATTGACAATCTATTCAAGTCAGGATTTGTTTCCTATCTCGATAATCAAGAGAGAAATTGCATAATGTACAACAAACAGAAAAGAAAAGAAATACTGAAAATTATAGATCCTCTGCCTGATCTGGGAACAGAAAAAGGACAGTTCTATTCTATACCTGAACATGAGCTCAAAGAACAAAAGCCTGTCTTAACTGCGAATATAAAAAAAGGAAATGATAATAATAAAAAAGAATTGTATCACTTACAGAAACATCGTTATTATGTTAGAATTGCATTAACCATATCTATTCTATCTATCGGGTCTGTGATTATATTAGGCAGTATGACTCCTACATCTAGTATCTATCGACATTTCGGCTTACTTAGTGCATATTATTATCATCATGATTATTATCCTGCCTATAATATAGCCGTGTTTTATGGGCAATTGGCAAACCATAGCTATAGCCTCTATAATACAAAATATTTAAAGACCGAAGAGATCGCTCCAGACAATAACGTATTATTATATCTGACACAATATTCGAAAAAATGTAATGTATGATGTGAAGATTTGCTGAGTGATATAATCTATCATGTATGTCCTGCTTATTTTATTTACGTCCAAATCGATTTATCAGAATCAGTAAAGTATTTTGTCCTATTTAGCACGTATACATAATATACATGAAATCTTAGCTATTGCACAATTTTTTTTGATACATGTCTAAATAACTCCACATATATAACATAACATCATCACCATGCCATTATCTACAAAATGGAATGAACCGCAAAATGAAAGTATGACAAACAAGCTATTCGATAGACTGAAGCCACAAGATCCTTTAAAACCACGTATAGAAGAAGCACAGAATAAATTACAAATGCAGATTTCTAAATTAGAAAAAATATCTACCAAGTTAGAGGAAAAAGATAAATTAATTTTCAATCGGGTAGTACAATCTCTCCAAAACCATGATAGTTATTATGCCAAAATATTGTCCAATGAATTATCTCAAGTTCGTAAAATGAGCAAAATGGTCAGTTCAGCCAAACTCGCGTTTGAGCAAATTCAATTAAGATTGAATACCGTAACTGAGTTAGGCGACGTGGTAGTCACCTTGAGTCCAGCTATGTCTGTTATAAAGGGAATACAAGGCGGACTATCTTCTATGATGCCAGAGGCGGATCAGTCATTTGGACAAATTTCAGACTTGCTTGGAAACATCATGGCAGGATCTAGTCAAATACCATCTACTGAAATAGCCAACAGCGGCATAACCGGAATAGATGA
Organism: Thermoproteota archaeon; assembly: GCA_046731995.1. Classification (GTDB taxonomy): domain Archaea; phylum Thermoproteota; class Nitrososphaeria; order Nitrososphaerales; family Nitrososphaeraceae; genus JAFAQB01. The sequence continues at coordinate 4,737 of JBKPMB010000344.1, forward strand.
CGAAGCAATGAAAATAATAGAAGAAGCAAGTACCCTTATAGAGGAAAATACAAAAAGTAAATTTCCTGATCTGCCATTTTCCGATGAAATATCTGAACCTCCTAAACGAACACAGACTTCTATATCTTAAACCACCTTGTTATATTGCAGGAGCATCCACAACTTTTTTATGATTTGATTCAGGAGCTATCGTTAATAATGATACATAACTGATTAGTTGTTAATTTTTGTTAGTAAATGCAAAAAATAGATGTATTATTTATTTTTTGGAATCTTCATCAATTCAAACTCAAAATTGTTCTTTACATTATTCACGAATACCTCTAATTTTTTCAATGTTTCTGAATGAATGTGATGTTCAATTCCTTCTGCATCTATGTTTGCAATATTTTCATCAACACCTATCATTTTCAGAAATTCAGCCAGTAAACTATGTTTCTGACGAATGTTTTCTGCGACCGCAATACCTTCACCTGTAAGGCTTATTCCCCTATACTTCTCATAACGCAAGTATTTGTTCTCATCTAATCTCTTCAACATTTTGGTTACACTCGGGGAACTGACACTAAGTGACTCAGAAATATCTATTGCTGTGGCGTACCCTTTCTGTCGAATTAATTCATAGATTACTTCTAAATAATCTTCCATTCTATCTGTTTGCTGTTGTGGTAGTAATGCATTCTTTTTATCATGGGCATTACGAATAGAGTTGAGACGGTTTTCACTTATACTTGAATCAGCTTTTGATATCTTTAACAATATCCTTTATCTATATCTTATACCCGTTGTATTTAGGTTTTGCTAATCTTCTTAGCCAAGGCTAACTTTTATAAGTACGACTATCTTTATTAACACCATTCCATGCTCCGCCCAAAGCGTCTCTTGCAGAGAAAAGACTCTATGATCAAGCTTCTCCTATACACAGGACCAGCGCTTCTAGTAAGCATGGCATATATGGATCCTGGAAATTATGGTACTGATATTCAGGGCGGAGCCTCACTTAATTATAGCCTTCTATGGGTTGTTTGGCTCTCGAGTGGCATGGCCATGCTACTTCAGTACCTGTCTGGAAAGATTGGCATTGCGACAGGATTATCGCTCCCGGAACTAATCAGGGAGAAGCTCAGAAAGAACATGTACATTATCCCTTATTGGTTAGCTGCTGAGGCAGCCGCAGCGGCTACAGACTTGGCCGAATATTTAGGGACTGTTATAGCTCTTAATTTGCTCTTTGGAATACCAATGATCTATGCAGCTATA
>JBKPMB010000345.1:0-7484 GCA_046731995.1 Thermoproteota archaeon
TAGTGCCATTTCCATTATCATTTGGTATCGCTTTGCTTGTCTATTTTGCGCTCAATGCAGCCAGAATGCACATTGCATTGAAAAGACAAGGAATGCCAGGTGGAATCAAAGACTTGTATAAATCGATGAGCTCATCATTAGACGGAAGCATGAGCAATAGCAGTAGCACTGACATGGGATACTCTCCAATCAAATTCTATTGTATGAATTGTGGATATGAGCATAAAGAAAACACATGTCCAAAATGTGGCTCAAAAGCTGTAAGAGTAACGTAATAGTATAAAGCAAATAACAAAATCATCTATAACGAAGATAGGATATTAGCAGAGGCATCTATACCATTATGTCTATATAATATAATTTTTCACTATGCACAATCTCAAAATTAACTTGTATGATGCATATGATGTACTTTTAAGTAATGTAGTAGTATATCATATACATCAGATAGCATTACTAGACATTTGTAAGTCCAAATAATGTTGTCTAAGGTTTTGCTTCAAACACTATGTTAAGTGGTGTATGAGTAGCACGCTTAAAATGCTTAAAGCCACTAGCCTTAACTACCTGTGATATACGTGCTTCTCCTGCTTGTGCGCCTAATGCAGGACCGTTTTGGCTTAATGACGCAGGCACACACACCATGGTAGAACCAGCATAAAACATACGACCTATGGGATTTAAGTTATCTTCTAGGTTGTCATTTGCAAATGGCTCTACTATCATAACTGTTCCATTAGGTTTTTTGAGTGTTTTTAATGCATGAGCTGCTGCTCCCTGCGGGTCTTCCATATCATGCAGACAATCAAAGAATGCTATCAAATCATAACCCTCATCTTTTTCTTTTTGAGGTAGCGGAAAATTAATAGAAGATGCAACATCAAACCTTATCCTATCTTCATCTAAACCTTCCTCTTTTGCTTTGTTTCTTGCATATTCTATAGATGCAGGGTGATTATCAAATCCATAAAACTCGCAATTAGAATAAGCCTTTGCCATAAGAATTGTTGTTATTCCATGACCACATCCAATATCAGCAACTTTTATACCTCCTTCTTGCTTTAGCCTCTGTTCAACTTTGCCATTATCAAGAGCAGGAATCCATGAGCTAACAAGGTTAGCAGTATATCCTGGCCTGAAGAATCGTTCTGTTCCTTGATATAGGTCTTTATCATGTTCTCCCCAAGCAATACCATTACCTGTTTTGAATACTTCCAAAAGTTTTGGCTCATCCCGATAAAAGGACATCAGTACTTGGAACCCACCCGCAACATATGCAGGGCTATTTTCATTAACTAATGCTTGAGCATGTTCATATGGAAGAGTATATCTTTGAGAAGAAGCATCATAAGTCAAATATCCACCTGCAGCTTGATTTGCAAGCCATTCTCTTATGTAGCGTTCAGAAGTTGAGGTAAGATTAGCAAGCTCTTGCGATGTAACTGGCTTTCCAAAATCATACATGGCCTTATATAGTCCAAGCTTATCTCCAATGTATCCTAAAACAGAGCTTGCAGCTCCTCCAAAATCGGATAATACCTTTCCCATAAACTGCTGAAGTTTTTCATTGTCAACTGTTTGTGATGATGTTGAAGAACTCATATGTTATATCCATAGAATTCTATTCAAATTTATAAGCATGACTTTGGTTAAACCACATATATATTAGCTATAAACTTGAGGTTAGGATTTTTATATGCTGTATAAAAAATTCAAAGGAATAGGTTTATGTCAGCACCTATGGCTACTATTGTTTCTTTGCATAATCCTTTAGAGCTGTAAAATCAACCGCAACCACAGGCTCATTTCCCACAACCCATGCATTATGTCCTGGTGGTATAGCTAGAGCGTCACCAGGACCAAACTCTTCCTCTTTCCCATCATCCATTACTACTTTCATTCGTCCTGAAATCATGTATTGGGTATGTGGTGCTTGGCAACTATTTGTATTGACTAGTGGTTTTACACATTTTTCCGAACTCCATCCTAGTTCTAGGGTTGCTCGTCCAATAGTCACATCACCAAGATTTGCAAGTTCAATCTTTCCTTTTTCAAATGTTCGTGTTTCATCTGGTGAATAATCCAAACTCTTGTGCTCTAGTGAATTGCAACTCACTATTTGGTTCATCATTACTTGTTAGCCCTTTTTTTCTGTGCCATCATGTATATCCGTATTCGGTTATGGCAAAGGTCATGAACATTGAATATACTACTTAATCAAACTAGGTAATACTGTTAAGTCATGGTTATTACTAATCTTCACAAATGGTTATTGTTGCTGATAGACATGATTATTGGATTCCATTCTATAATGGAGGATAAGATGACGATATCTCACGACATGTAACAATAGTAGTAGTGCTAACAATACTGTTGTAGAGAACAAAAAAGAACCGCTTGTCAAAAGGATTCTCATTGTAGATGATTAACTCGATGTAACTTTAACTTTCAAAGTAGCATTAGAGGGTTATTATTCCTCAGATGACACAAAATTCGAAGTAGCTACATACAATAATCCTTTGGAAGCATTATCAGAATTCAAAGCAAACTTCTATGATTTAATATTAACAGATATTTTTATGCCATATATGAATGGATTTGAATTATATCAAAGGATTTTGGATTTAGATGCTAACATTAGAGTATGCTTTATGTCTGCAGCTGAGGTGAATATAGAAGCACTAAGAGAAGTATATCCTAACATAAGCTTTGGATGTTTTATCCAAAAGCCTGTCACAATAGAATATTTGGTTAAAAGGTTATTGGCAGAATTAGATTAATCCCAAATTAATAAACTACTGTACATATGTGTCACGATATGACTTTGTTGTTATGAGCTAGCGTCAGCTCTTTCATTTTATCTTTCATAGCTTTATCTTATTTTGCAAAGACAATTTGGGGCCAAAGGTTGCAATGGTGTAAATAGTCGCTATCCCTGCTGTTGCCATAAACAGACCTATTAGAGATATTCCACCACACATATTTGATAAATCGATGATAGGCTTCTTTTAATGTAAAGATTCTGATAACTAATAAATGACAAGCTTATTTTAGTATTGCTACAACTGTGCTATCGCTTAAGTGGTGGAAACCATTTGCAATCCATAGAAGAAATAAAAAGAGTAATGAAATAAGTGGTAACCAAGAACAAATACACTCTAACAGAAAAGCAAAATATATTACAACAGCAATTTAAATAGGATTTTGCTAATACTAAGTTTTAATTAGGTAATGTTAGCTGAGTCACATGCAAGGAGTACAAAAAATAAGATGCGCCAATTGTGGTACGATCTTTATGTCTAAAACTACCAGTAACACATGTCCTTCATGTTCGGAATTAGGTCATGGTCAAGGAAGTCATGAGGGAGTTAGTGGTTGCGGCTGTGGACACAGCCATTAATTTTTTTATATACATATCACAAAAAGAGAACTCCTTAAATCTTTGAGTTGAAATTAACAGGTACTTTTGTCGGCAGGGGCTCACAGAAACTGTTAGGAAACGAATAAGTTCAACTTAATGGAAAGCTAGACTAATAGAGTTTGTTATTTCTCTTCATTTCTTTCCCATACTCAGGAAAGTAATCATTTATCATAGCTATATCAAATTGTTGCAATATAGAATCTTTAGATTCCCTATCCAGCAAAAATTCAAATGATTTCTTGATAAACTCTTCAGGAATTATGCGTCCTCTTTCTGTCAGATTCATATAGTAGTCCTTTTTCATAGTAATTATATGGGTTGTCTTCGAACCGCTTCCATCACTCTCAGTTATCTTTACTTCATATCTCCAATTGTTATCGTCTAATGTAGGTAGAGTGAGTTGCATACGACCATTTTTTACAATGCTCGTATGCATGCATCAGCATCTAAGAAACTGCTGCGATGGAGCATGGGGACTACTATTAGCTTCTTCTATACCTTTGATATCACATTGTGATATATCAGTACTAGTCCTACCGGTAAGAACCGGAGACATTAGATCATTAACAAAGTCTGTATGCCCTATTCCATATGCATGGCCAATTTCATGTTTTGCTATTGATTCTAATTCAGATAAGCTAATTGAATTTCCAAGGGCTCTTGTTGATATAGTTATGTCTACATGAGTTATAAGACCTCTGAGATTAAAGCTAACGTTTGCTTCTCCTGGTTGTACTAATTTGATGTTTTTTCCAGCCGATATTTTAGAGTCACCTATACTAATAGCATGATTTACTTTTGATGCTTTGGAATTTGTCTTTATATTTATATCTGCATTACCATCAGTAATTTCTTGCAGTTGTATGTTCGGAACTTTTGAATTCCACTCATCTATGGCTTGATGTACCGCCTGTATAACTTGTGGGTTAGCATCATCATCTATTCTATAGGTTAATGTCCCATCGTCAATTTCTTTATCCCAAGAACAGCAGATCTGTATCCCATTTTCTGTTGCAGCCTTCTGATGAGCAGCGGTTGCGTATTGATTAAAAAAATAAGATGATGACAAATATGGCATCGACGCTAAGGCAGCCAAAATAAATATCAACATGATATTTAGTAACAAACTATGAGTACATAGTCTCATTGTACTAATTTATGTGTTCCATCACCAGACTATCAAAAATAAAGTAGACTCGATCATCAGAAATAGTATAGGCGGTGGTAATTCTAACCATACGAGCATAATATTATTATTCAAAATGGGCATTTGTATTTTTATTTGTATTTTGGTAGTAGATTTTCCTTGAACTATTCATCATAACTCAAGGGACTGGGAAACATGGTGCCTAGTCATCATATCTTCGTTCAATAATTATGATATGTTATCGAATAGACTTAGTATTATTTGTAGTCTTTATATACAGATAATTGTTATTTTTATCATAGCCGAGGTCAGTCATAGTTAAGACTTTAAAGCCGTTATCGTGTAAATACTTCATCTCTGCATCAAACAGATTCAATGTTGTATCAACCGGCCTATTGCTATCGCTTAAATCAGGATACGTTACAATAGTATGATATATGATTATAGGGATTGCCATTACTATCCCATCCTTGTTATACTTATTCTGGCTATTAACAGCTGTGACGAATTTCTCAAACATCTGAGCGTTGTTATACTTGTGGCGAACAGTCGTACAAGTTCCAGCACCACTATCATTAGGAGAGCACTCCCGTTCAATGTGTCTATGAGCCCAGCTATTGATAGAATATCTATTCGCAGGGGTTAGTGTTCCATTGTTAAAATATGGTCTACAATTTCTCTGAATATTTTTCTCAACATTACTAATATTACTAATATTATCACTACCATTATTACAATGTAAGAAAGTAAGTGCAGATTTGCTATCAGTTCTGGCTAAATTATAGTATCTGGCAACGGTGTTTACAACAGTTGAATTATTAGATCCTTCTCCGTATGGATATGCAAAAAATGTTGAATTTATTCCATGATTAATTAGACATTGTTTTGATTGTCCTATTTCATAATCTAAATCTGCTAATGATAATGATCCGTTTATGTGTGGATGGTTCATAGTATGAGCCTCAATGTCCATACCGTCTTGTTCTAATGCTGCTATATCCTTCCAAGTAGTTGTCATATCTTTATCATGATATCCTGCTTCTACCCAATTGCAGACTTCAAAGAATGTTGCTTTAAATCCATACTTGTCTAGAACTGGCTTAGCATATGTATACTGATTTTTATGCGAGTCATCAAAATTTATAATTACAACCTTGGCATTATTATTATCACTCTGACTAGTACTACTGCTATTGGTATGTCTCTCTGAGTACGTTGAGACAGAGACCATATGACCATCATTATTAGATCTGTTTACTGTACTTATTGTGCTGCTTTGACTTTTTTCAGATAATGATTGTATGTTAGGCAAATATGGAATCTGGCTATATGCTGGTATAAGAAACAAAAAACCATATATGATGACGATTAGTACAAAAATAAAGACGGCAGAATTATTCTGAATCATAACGTTATTCCCAAGTTTAATAGTTATGTCTTACGCTAGTCACGTATATTATTTATGGCATTCTCTGTAAAACATACCGCTTGTTGACAAAAATTAAAATCGAATTACATACCATTGCTTCTCGTTCCTGTAACTTCTACGGATTCTGTTGTTTTCTTAGTACCTTCATTAACTGTTGATTGCTCAATACTTCTTTCTGCCACTTCCTTTGAATCTTTATTTCTTTTCTGTAGATTTTGGCTCATGTTATTATCAAATTCGCAACATCATTAATGAGTGTTGTAAATAATAAAAAATTATAAATTACAGCTTAATATGTTACATCTTGAACGAACAGGGGAAATACTGGATCGAAAAACTTGATCTTAGACGACACTCTGAAGGTGGATTTTTTATAGAATCATATAGATCTGAAAGACATGTGAACCTACCAGAATACGATGGACCTCGCAGCGCTTGTACTGCAATTTATTATCTGTTGATTGGAGATGAAATTTCATTTTTTCATAGAATTATGTCAGATGAGATATGGCATTTTTATGCTGGAAGCAGCTTATCGTTACATATAATAGAAGAGGAAGAAGAAACAAAATTAATTGAGATAAGACTGGGATCAAATATCGATAATAATGAGACATTTCAGGCAGTGATAAAGTCGGGATCTTGGTTTGCAGCATCTGTTATTAATCGTGATTCTTATAGCTTGGTTGGCTGTACCGTATCTCCAGGATTTGATTACCGTGACTGGCAATTAGGAGAATTGCAAACTATGAAGAGGTTGTATCCTCAGTATAAATCGATCATAGAGAAATATGCAAAACCAATTTCAGGAGATAATGTAGAAGCCTTAGAATGATATATTATGATCTATGCATTATACCAAAATCTAAAAAATATAATGCTGGAGAGCACTGCTGTCTTTATGACAAGCAATAAATAACGAGAAACTATCTAAAACGTCGTGCTTAAAGGTACTTATCCGCAAAGAATAGGATATCAAAGCCACATATGATAATGTATGTGAATGATAAACAGATTAGGTGGTTGTACTAGCATATAATATGAATATACTAGAATTTGCTGGTGAGGTAATTGTTCTTTCTATGTCAGGTGTGCTATCTCCAGGTCCTTTATTTTTAGCTAATATCATTTATGGAAGCAAGCAGGGATATTATGCAGGAATTAAAATTGCAAATGGTCATATGGCAGTAGAATTATCATTGATTATTTTATCATCTTTAGGTATCTTCGGGCTTTCCCATTTCTCAATAGGACCAGCGGCATTAAGAGTAGTAGGAATAATAGGCGGTATTGCTATAATACTTTTTTCTGTGGTGCAAATCTCGAATGTTGTAAAAAGAATTAGGAATACAGGAGATACGATAAACACAAATAACAAGAGCAAGAAACTTGCTATTGGCCATGGAAGTAATTATTTATTCTTTTTAGACAAGATAAATAGGAGAATAGATCGAGGACCACTAGTAGTCGGAATAATCTTCACAGCC